>JBKPCW010000129.1:0-4043 GCA_046727555.1 Candidatus Dormiibacterota bacterium
GATGAACGCCGCCGGCGTGCTGCAGGTGCCGATGGTCATGTCGGTGTGGGACGACGGCTACGGGATCTCCGTCCCCATCTCCGCGGAGACGACCAAGGCCTCGATCTCCGACGTCCTGCGCGGCTTCACGCCCGACGACCGCCCGGGGATCGACATCCACGTGGCGCGAGGCTGGGATTACGCCGGCCTGGTCGAGACCTATGTGACCGCCGTCGACAAGGTGCGGCGCGAGCACAGGCCGGCGCTGGTCCACGTGATCGAGGTGACCCAGCCGCAGGGCCACTCCACCAGCGGCAGCCACGAGCGGTACAAGTCGAAGGAGCGGTTGCGCTTCGAAAACGAGTACGACTGCGTGGCGCGGATGCGCGACTGGATCATCGAGTCCGGCGTGGCGAGCGAATCGCAGCTGGAGGGGTGGGAGACCGCCGACAAAGAGGCAGTTGAGGCTGCGCGCGACCTGGCGTGGGATGCGTTCCAGTCGCCGATCCGGGCCGAGCGCGACCACGCGGTCACGATCCTGCGCCGCATCGACATGCCGGAGGTGGCGGAGATCACCAACGCCCTCGACGAGGCGCCCAAGGTCACGCGCTCGCTCATCATGTCGAGCGTCTCACGCGCCCTGCACCGGCTTCGCGGCCTGGAGTCGCCGGCGCGCGACGCACTGGCCACGTTCGTCGCCGAGTACCGGCGCGAGAACGAGGGGCGCTACAGCTCCTTCCTGTACAGCCAGTCCGCGGAGTCGCCGTTGAGCGTGCCCACGGTGGCGCCGGTCTACTCGGAGAAGTCGCAGCTGGTGGACGGCCGCCAGGTGCTGCTGCGCAACTTCGACGCCAACTTCGCTCGCGACCCGCGCATCTTCGTCATCGGTGAGGACGTGGGAAGGCTGGGCGACGTGAACCTGGTGTTCGAGGGGCTCCAGGCCAGGTACGGCGAGTGGCGGCTGACGGACACGGGCATCCGCGAGGCGACCATCCTCGGCCAGGCGATCGGTGCGGCGATGCGGGGTCTGCGGCCGATCTGCGACATCCAGTACCTCGACTACTTCCTGTACGCGCTCGAGACGGCGTCGGACGACCTGGCGACGCTGCACTGGCGCACGGTGGGCGGCCAGAAGGCGCCGGTGGTGATCCGGACCAAGGGTCACCGCCTGGTCGGCATCTGGCATTCGGGGTCGCCGATGTCGGTGCTGCTCAACTCCTTGCGCGGCATCTACGTCTGCGTGCCGCGCAACATGACGCAGGCGGCGGGTTTCTACAACACGTTGTTCCAGGGCGACAACCCGGGCATCGTGATCGAGGTCCTGAACGGATATCGGCTGAAGGAACGTGTGCCCGACAACGTCGGCTCGTTCACCGTGCCGCTCGGCGTGCCCGAGGTGCTGCGCGAGGGGACGGACGCGACCGTTGTGACCTACGGCGCGTGCTGCGCCATCGCGCTCGAGGCGGCAGCGGCGCTCGAGGAGCTCGGCGTGTCGTGCGAGGTGATCGACGTACGGACGTTGATGCCCTTCGACCTTCAGCACGTGATCGCGCGCTCGCTCGAGAAGACGCACGCGCTGATCTGCGTCGACGAGGACGTGCCGGGCGGCGCGTCGGCGTTCATGCTCCAGCAGGTGCTGGAGGAGCAGCAGGGTTGGTGGCACCTGGACGCCGCGCCGCGGACGCTGGCGGCGTCACCGAACCGGCCGGCGTACGGGCCGGACGGGGACTACTTCAGCAAGCCGAACCGGGAGACGATCGTCGAGGCGGTGTACGAGGTCGTGCGGGAGCGGCAGCCGTGGAGGTTCCCTCCGCTCGACTCTTGATTCGCACCACTCGCCGGCGAATGGTGGTTTGACTCGAGCCCGATAAGTGCATCCGCCGGCGGACGGCGCAGCTATCCTCCGCCCCGTGATCGGCTCGCCGTCCGTCCCGCCTCCGGCGGAGCTCATAACCCTCGACGACGCGGCGGCGGAGCTTGCCCGCATCGCCGCCACCCCGCCCGTCTACGCGAGCGGGCCGGCCGGCCTCCTCATCTTTCTCGCCCCGGTGCTCCTTTACCTCGAAGGCAGTTTCGGCGGCCGGGGACTGTCCATCTGGTCGGACGTGCTCAACTTCTTCTTCCTCATCTTCGGTGCGCCGTGTCTGATCTTTCCGTGGCTTGCCGTGTTCTTCCTGCACCGGCATCGCGTGCGCAACCTGAGGCTGGCGATCGCGACCCGCCGAGCCTGGCGGATCAGTGGGCCGCTCCAGCAAGCCGGTCGCAGGGCCGTCGTCGTCGAAAACCTGCAGCTGAACACGATCCATCGCGTCCGGATCCCCGAATGGGTGGGCGCATCGACGTGCACGGTGGTCTTCGCCGACCCACGATTGGCCAACCCCGGCGTGCGCTTCACGGAGCCCGGAGTCGTCATCTCCATCGCCGGGCCCGGCGGCGGATTGATCTATCCGCAAACGGGAGCCGTGCCCAACCTGCTGAAGCTGCCCACGCTGATCGCATCCGCGCTGCTCGCCTTCGCCTTCACCGCCTCGTGCAACTCGCAGGCGCAGAGCTACGCCGACGCTTCGACACGCCTGAGCGAGATCCAGCGTGCGACGCCCTGCACCGGCGCCAGCAGAGCGGGAGACGATTGCAGTCGCTGGGTCGCCGGCACGGTCGAGTGGACGGGGAGCTCGTCCGTGCAGGTGGGCGGCGGCAGCACGTGCAGCACCGTCCTTCGCTGGCAGGGCGGACAGCAGGATGGAGACATCCACACCGACCTGGGCGATTGCAGCGAACAGCTCGCCGGCAGTCCGATGGCGGCATCGATCCAGCTGGTCAAGAACTACGCCATCCAGGTCGTGGTCGGCAGGACGCTGTATCGGACCGACAGATGGCCGCCCAACCGCACGGTCGACGTGCTCGCGGTAGTCTTCCGCATCGCGGCCTTCGTCTGGCTGCTCTGGCCGTTTGTCCACCTGACAGCCGCGGTGCTGTTCAGACTGGCCGCTAGGTCAGCTCGCCGGGCAGGTACTCCATCACCGCCAGCGCCGGCGCTCGGTTCACCAGCCTGATGCCTTCGAGCAGATAGCCGAACCAACCGGCCGCCGGCGCCGGTGCCGCGCCCGCGAGCGGTGGCAGAAACCGGCGCGGCCCGCGCGCCTCGCGGACCACGGCGCGGTCGCTCAGACCCGCGAGCTCGCGCGCCTTCTTGATCCCTTCGTCGAGGCCGCCCATCTCGTCGACCAGCCCGCGCTCCATCGCCTGCCTTCCGGTCCAGACCTTGCCCTGCGCGACCTCCTCCACCTTCTCGCGCGCCAGCTTTCGGGAATCGGCGACGACGTCAAGGAACCCCCGATAGAGGCGCTGGATCTCGGCCGTCACGATCTCGCGCTCCTCGTCGGAGTACCGGCTGACGTCGCTGTTCAACGTCATGTGCCGCCCGAACGCGACGGTCTCCCTTTCGACGAGGAGCTTGTCGAACAGCGGACCGGTCACGATCTTCCCCCCCAGCACGCCGATCGAACCGGTCAGCGTGCCCGGCCGGGCGACGATCCACGCTCCCGGGGCGGCAACGTCGTAGCCTCCCGACCCGGCGACCGCGCCCATCACGACCACGAGCGGCTTGCGCGCGGCGACGGCGCCAAGCGCGTGGCGCATGGCCTCGCTGGCGGTCGACGACCCGCCGCGCGAGTTGACGTAGAGCACGGCGGCGGCGGCATGCCTGTCGGCCGCGACCTGGCGCGCCAGCTGGACGACGCTGAGGTCGCCCGCGCGCTCTTCGCCCACCAGCGGAACCTCGACCGGCGGCCGGATCGGCAGCCGCCCCGAGCGGCCGTCGACGATCGTGCCCTCGATCCGCATCAGGGCGATGTACCTGCCGACGCGGAGCCTCGGCGCCGGCTTCCGCATCTTGCTTTCCGCCCGCTCCCAGGTGCCCAGCCCACCGCCAAGGTGCGCCGGCAGCTGCTCCTCGGTCAGTACTCGGTCGACGACGTGCTTCTCCACCGCGACGTCGTCGCCGTAGGGCGAGCAGTCGATCAGCTCCTTCGCTCCCGCCTCGTCGAGCCTCCTGGCTTCGGCGA
>JBKPCW010000130.1:0-13338 GCA_046727555.1 Candidatus Dormiibacterota bacterium
GCCACGGCCGCACCCACCAGGGGCGCGACCACCGACGGGGACGAGCCGAACGAGCGGCCGCCGATCACGCCATCCCGCGGGTTGGTGCGCACGTCCGCGACCGGCGCCAGGTTCAGATCGACCCCCGCCGAGCGGAGGCCCGCGCCGTTGACGCGCTCCAGCTCGCGCACCGCTGCGGGTCCGCGCGCGGCCATGACAGAAGGCCAAGGCGGCGCGAACGACGCTTTCACGTTTGCCACCTCGCCTCCCTCCTCGTCCAGCATCACGAGCGTGGGGTGCTCGCCGCACGTCTGAGAGGCGAGCACCGACAATCGGTCGCTCCAAACCCGGGCTCCTGCGGGCGTGCCGCCGAAGTTCGGCGTGAACAGCAGCACGCCGCCGATGTGATAGCGCACCAACACCGGCCGCACCGCATCAAAACCTACGGTTCCCTTCCAGGACAGGACCATCACCGCGCCGATGTCGGCGTCGAGGTCCCATGCCTCGGGCGCCGGAGGCTCGGACGGCGCCGCCGACGGAAGAGAGAGCGCAACGGGTACGGGGCCGTCGCCTGACGGCCGGCCGAGGACGACCAGGACAGAGAGCAAAGCGACGACCACGACCAGCCCGACCTGCGCCAGGAGCCTTCCCCGCCTCAAGGCGGGCTCAGTCTAGCGGCGGAGGCGCTGCCTCAGGGCCAGTCCGAAGAGCCCTATGCCCCAGAACGCAACTATCAAAGGCAGCACCAACACCGCCGACATCTGCGGGAAGCCGACGCCTTCGAAGAACCCGTACCCGAACGTCGCCAGCGCCGTCGCGGCCAGGGCAAAGCCGATGGCCTGCATCTGCATCCGTTTCTGCACCTCGTCGAGCCGGCCCAGCTGCCGCACGACGAGCCATACGACCACGCCCGCCGGCAGGCCCGGGAGCAACGCCACCCAGTACTTCCAGCCTGACTCCGAGTTGGCGGCCGCCAGCGTCACCGCGCCGACCAGGAACATCAGGAAGGCGAGGATCGCGAAGCCGAACTGGATCTGCGTCCGATAGGTGATCCAGGTCGCCATCGGGGTGACCGTTCCCGTCCAGACGCCGGTCTCCTGCGGGGCGGCGAAAACCACTGGCGCGGGCGGATTGGTGCGCTCGAACGGCGAGGCGGGGTGGGTGAAAAGCGGGTCGACCGGCGCCTCCAGCGGCGCGGTCGGCAGCTCGTCGGTCACAGCACCGGGATGGTACCCGTCAGACGGCTGGACTAAGCCCGCTTAAATCATTGACTGGGGTCACGGGCACGGCTATAACTACCCGACCAAGCACCGCGCCCACGTCACCGAGAGGGAGGAACCGAACCCAGATGCGCCGACCGCTCCAGCTGTGCTTTTCGCTGCTCGCCGTCGCCGTCCTGCTCGCCGCCAGCACCGCCTCCACGAGCGCCGACGCGCACGTGACGAAGCCGACGTTCATGAAGGTCAAGCCCGCGCACAACGTCAAGCCGAGGCGAACGGCCAACCTCTCCTATCACGGCGGCGCGATCGAGGCTGCCGCCAGGGTCTACGTCGTGTTCTGGGGCCCGGACTGGGTCAACGGCTTCAGCACCGGCGGCTACTCCAGCGCCCAGGCCCAGACGTACGTCACCGACTTCTTCGGTGGCGTCGGCGGGAGCTCGTGGGCCGGCTCGACCACCCAGTACTGCCAGGGCGTCGCCTCCGGCACCACCCAGTGCGGCACCAGGGGCACGCACCCGACCAACCCCAGCAACGAGCTCGCGGGGACCTGGGTCGACGGCGGCACGGTGCCCTCGAGCCCGACCCAGAGCGAGATCCAGGCCGAGGCGTCGGCCCTCGCCAACCATTTCGGCGGCGTGGACGTCAACGCCGACTACATGGTCTTCACGCCCACCGGCCACTCGATGAACGGCTTCGCCACCAGCTGGTGCGCGTGGCACAGCTCGAGCGGCAACCTTTCCTACTCGTACATCCCCTACCAGCCCGACGCCGGCGCGTCCTGCGGCATGAACTTCGTCAACCCCAGCGACAACTCGTACGGCAACGGCTACTTCGACGGCTTCTCGATCGTCGGCGGGCACGAGTACGCGGAGACGATCACCGACCCGTACCCCAACTCGGGCTGGCTCGACAGCCGCGGCGCCGAGAACGCCGACAAGTGCGCGTGGATCGCGGCGGGCCAGGGCGCGGCGTCGAACATCAACCTGGGCGGCGGCCACAGCTTCGCGGTGCAGTCGCTCTGGAGCAACGCGTTCAACGGCGGCGGTGGAGGTTGCGTACTGACCTACCCATGATCCGCAGGTGGATTGCCCTGGCGATCCTGCTCGCGGCCGTTGGCGCCTGCGGCCCGTTCTGCGGCAACGGCAAGCTCAACCTCTCGAACGGCAAGTTGAACCCGACGTCCTTCACCTGCCCGAGCGGTGTGCAGGACTACGGCTACGACCTCACGGGCAGCGTCGACGCTGACAACGAGACGAACAAGACGATCACCATCAAGTCCATGTCGACTTCGGTCACCGTGGTCAAGCTGGTTGGGGACAACTGGAGCACTCAGGTCGGCGAGACAAGCGGCGCCGACGACCTCGACTTTTCGCCCAGGACCATCAACTCGGCCTCGAAGACCACGTTCAAGTTCTCGACTCCGTGGACCTGCAGCGACTCGGGCAAGAACACGGTGGAGACGTACGCCGACTTCAAGGTGCAGCTCGTCATGGTCACGAGCAGTGGCACCTACAAAGCCAACCTGCCAAACCACCGCATGAAGATGGCCTAGACCCGGGCCGCGAACCGGTCCACGTAGTTCAGGTCGCCGAGCTTCTTCAGCATCGCCAGGCCCGCCTGGGTCTCGGCCGCGTCGCCCGTGATCAGTCCTCGTTCGGCCCGCGCCCTTCCCAGCTGCGGCTGCGAGCCGCTCCGCTCCCAGATCTCAAGCGCGGCGGTCATGTCCTTCGCATCGTTCCGTACGAGTGCGCGTGCGCGCAGGACCTGGGCCTGGAGCAAGGGCACCCGCTGTCGCAACGACCTCGCCATCGCCGCCGCGATGAACTCCTCCGACAGTTGCTCCCGCGCGTCGTTCGTCATGCCGATCTGCCGCTCGGCCGACTCGGGCGGATAGCGCGTGGTCAGGAGCGGGTCCGCGGCCGCGGCACGCGCGTCCCCGCGGATGAACGCGGTCCACGCCCTGTTGATGTTGTCCGCCGGGAACCGGGCGAGGATCGATTCCATGGCGTCCGCCGCCACTCCCTGCAGGCGCGTGTCTCCACGCGCCCGTCCGATGTCGATCCCGGCCGAGAAGCCGCGCAGGGCGTAACCGGCCGCATGGGCGCCGGCGTCGCGCCAGGCCTCGATCGCGCGCCAGAACACCGCGACTGCCTCGTCCCAGCGGCCCAGCATGTTCAGCGTCAGCGCGCGCCACGCGTAGAGGTGCAGCGCAGGGTAGGGCGCCTGGCCCGGCAGCAATCGCGCAGCCATGTCGGCAGACGCTCGGTCGGCCGCTTCGAGGTCTCCCAGGCAGTACGACATCCACGCCGCCATCGAATGGGCGTCGAGCCGTTCGTAGAACCCCAGGCTGGACTCGAACTTGATTCGCTGGAACGCCGTCTCGCGGGTCTTCGCCCAGTCGCTCACCGACTGCGACGAGCCGCCGGCGGCGTCGAGCGCGGCGCTCTCCAGGTCAGCGTCGCCGAGCTCGATCGCCATTTTCCGCGCCTGCTCGGCGTTGGTGTCGGCGAGCGCAAGCTCCTCCGCGGTGGGGTCGCGCACGCCCTGGACCCAGAACGGAAAGAACGCGTCGGCGGCGAGGAACCGCGCGATCGAGTATCGGTCCTGCGCTTTGGGCAACAGCTCGCGACCCTTCGCGCGGAGGCCGGCGATGTAATCCTCCGACGGCCTGTCGCCCACGGAGCCGACCCAGCGCATCGCGACGATCAGGATCCCCGCGAGGGCGCGCAGGCGGTCGTCAGCGGGCGCGCCCTGCTCCTCGTACTGGACGAGAGCCTGGCGGTAGTCCTCCATCCCCGCATCGCCGGCGGTCATGTCACCGATGCGCTCGTGCAGGCGAGGCTTCAGCCTCGCCTCGACGAAGTCGAACGACGCGCGGATGTGGCGCACCGCCTCCGGGGTGGCGCCGGCCGCGGCCGCGACCTCGGCCGCCTTGAGCAGCCACCTGGCCGCGTTCTCGCGCGTTCGTTCCGTTTCTTCGGCGCCCGGCTGCAGCGCTGTGAACAGGACGGCCGCCTCGCGGTAGTGGAAAGCCAGGATCTCGGCGAGCGCGACCTCGCGGCCTTCGCCGATCGTTTCGCCCCAGCGTGCGGCCTGCGCGTGCAGGCGGGCGCGCTCCGCGCGCGGAAGCGTCCCGTACGCGACTTCCTGGATCAGGATGTGACGGAACGCGAAGCGGTCGCCCTCGGTCGGGCGGATGAGGTCGCGGTCGGCGAGGTTCTCACACAGGTGCAGCACGTGCCGGTCGTCGCCGCCTTCGAGCGCGGCCACCCCGGCGGCCCGAAAGGCACGGCCGAAGACGCTGCCGAGCTGGATCGTGCGCCGCTCGTCGGGTGGCAGCAGGTCGAGACGGGCCAGCACCGTTGCCTGCACCGTGTCGGGCAGGCGCTCGAGCGAGCCGTGCTCCAGGTAGGAACGCACCAGCTCGCCGGCGTAGAACGGGTTGCCCTCCGAGCGCTCGGCCACCAGGTTGATGACGTCCGGCTCGTCGGTGTCGAGGAGGTGGCGAACCAGGTCGCCGATGGCGCGCGTGGGGAGCGGCTCCAGCGCCAGGGCCAGGTGGTTCAGCCGTCCGCCACCCCAGTTCGGCCGCCGGTCGAGCAGCTCCGGCCGGGCCAGCACGAGCATCAGGACCGCCGCGTCGCCGCGGGGCTGCATGACGAACTCCGCAAGGTCGAGGAGGCTGTCGCTCGACCAGTGCAGGTCTTCGAAGACGATGACCAGCGGGTGGTGCCGGGCGGTCGCCTCGAGGGCGGAGCGCCAGGCGGCAAACAGCAGCTCCTTGTCCGCGCCTTCGGTGCCGGCCTCGCCGATCGTCGCCGCGAGCAGCCGCGCGTCGCGGTCCGGGTCCTCGACGCCGATGCGGCGGAGCCAGATCCAGATCGCGTCGCGTACCTGACCCGAAGGTGTGTCCTCCGACGTTCCGGTCAGCGTGAACAGCACCTGGCGCATGGGAAAGTAGGTGAGCTGCTGCCCGTATGGGAGGCACTGCGCGGTGGCCACGATCGCCTCGGGGGCGAGGGTGGGCAGCCAGTCCAGGAACTCCTCGACCAGGCGCGTCTTGCCGGTGCCGGCGGGCGCGATGACGCTGACCATGGACGGGCGCCGGTCGTTGACCGCCCGCCGGGCCACGAGCTGCAGCTGCGCCAGGTCGTTCTCGCGGCCGACCAGAGGGATCTGGACGCGGCGTTGCGCCTTCGCCTTCCTCGGCCCCAGCACGACTCGGGCCACGACCGGCGCCGACTTGCCCTTGGCGGCGACCTCGAGCTCTTCGCCGAACTCGAACTTGCCGGCGGCGCGCACGGTCCGGTCGCTGACCAGGATCGCCCACGGCTCCGCGGCCTGCTGCAGCCGCGCGGCCACGTTGGTCGTGTCGCCGGTGACCAGGAAATCGCCCGCCGACTGGTCGCGGCTCGCCACGACCTCGCCGGTGCTGACCCCGAAGCGAATCGTGAGCCTGCCTTTGAGAACGCTGTCGGCGCGGATGCGCTCGCGCATCGTCACCGCGGCGGCCACCGCGCGGTCGGGGTCATCGCCGTGCGCGGTAGGCAGGCCGAAGACCGCCATCACGGCGTCACCGATGAACTTCTCGACCGTGCCCCCGTGCTGGTCCACGCATTCGCGCGCGATCGCGTAGTAGCGCGCCAGCAGTCGGCGCATCTCCTCGGGGTCGAGCTCCTCGCCAAGCGCGGTCGAGCCGGCCATGTCGGCGAACAGGACGGTGACGATGCGGCGCTCTTCTGTGAAGACGGCCATCGAGCCTTTATACAGGGGTCCCCACGAAGTCACGCCTTGGCTCTGATTTCGTGGGGATACCTAGGCGTCGACGAAGATCCCCAGGCCGGCGAGGAAGAACTGCAAGACCGTGGCCACCACGACCACATAGACGCCGACGTCGTAGACGCGCCGGGCCTGCGCCTTCATTCCCGTCGCGTTCCCAGATCGAGCTTTGATCTCATCCCGCTGCGAGGAGCAGAATCAGCCCACGATGCCGGCGCCGCGGGGTCCGATGAAGATGCCGAAGCCGAGCGAGGAGGCCAAGGCCGCCTTCGCGCGCATCGTGCCCGACGAGCCGGCGGTGACGATCAAGCCGATGTTCGGCCAGGTGTCGGCTTTCGTGAACGGCAACATGTTCGCGGGCATCTTCGGCGAGGAGTTGATGGTCCGCCTGCCGGAGGACGAGATCGCGAAGGTGAAGAAGCAGGGCGGCCGCGACTTCGAGCCCATGCCCGGGCACAAGATGGGCGGCTACGTGATCGTTCCCGGGGACTGGCGCGCGAAGGCACCGGCGGCGCTCATCAAGCGCGCGCTGGAAAACACGCGCGCGATGCCCGCCAAGAAACCCGCGAAGAAGCGCTAGCGGCGCTTGCCCTTGCGGCTCGGCACCTCGACCTGGACGGCAGGCGCCGTTTGGGCGACCACGGGCTGAGGCTCGGGCTCTGGCTGCGGCTGTGGCTTCGGCTCTGGCTGCGGCGCCTCCGCCTTCGCCCTCTGGACCTTGCCCATCGACACCTTGCCGCTGAAGGTGGCCCCGTCCTCGACGGTCAGCCGCGCCACGCGCACGTCGCCCGCGATCAGGGAGGCGTCGCTGCCGACCGTCAGGCGGTGGTACGCCGTCACGTCGCCGTTCACCTTGCCTGCCCCCGAGATCTCGATGTCCCCCGTCGCCTCGAGCGTGCCCTCGACCGTCCCGGCGACGCGCAGGTCACCCTCGATGTACAACTCGCCCTTCAGCCGGTCATTCGGACCGAGGAGTACCGAGTTGCGCTGACCGTTGGTGTCCGCCTCGGCGGGGACGGGGGTCGCGAGCCTACTGGCCGGACGCCTGGTGCTCAAAGTCACCCATCCGGACGTGACCGTTCAGCGTCGCGCCATCGTCGATCTGCAGCCGGCGAACCTGGATGTCGCCGCTGAGCCGCGCGTTCTTGCCGAGCGTCAGCTTGTCGCGCGCCGTCACCATGCCTTCGACCTGGCCCTTAAGGGACACGTTGGCGCCCTCGAGCAGAGCCTTCACGGTCGCGCCGGAAGCGACGTCGATGTTGCCGCTGACCCGGACCTCGCCTTCGACGCGGCCGTCCGCGTGCACGGAGCCGTCATAGATCAGCTTGCCTTCCAGGATGTCTCCCGGCCCCATCGAGAACTGCTTCCGCCCGTCTCGCTTGACTTCACCGTTTTCAGCAGAAGCCGTGCCCTCTGCCGCCGCCTCCTGAACGTCCATGCGTTACCCCCGACTTGGAATGTCTGATCCGGTCGCCCGGATCAGGCGCTAAAGGTTAGCCCCTGACGGCTGCGATTTGAGGACAGATATGCAAAGACCTCGGCAGGCTATGGGAGGTTGCCTACATGTGAAGCTTCGAGCGCGTGCGCGAATCCCGCGAGCGAACGCTCGACCATCTCGTCGTTTGCGGTCAGCGAGATGCGGAACCATCCTGGCAATTCGAACATCCGGCCGGGCAGGACGAAGACGTTCTCCTGGGCGAGCCGGCGCATGAAGGCCAGGTCGTCGTCGATCGGCGACCGCACCATGACGTAAAAGGCCCCCTCCGGCGTCACGGTTTCATAACCCATTTTGGCGAGCGCGCCAACGATGACGTCCCGCCTGCGCTGCATGGCGGGGACGTCGATGCTCGCCCGCTCGAGGTCGCCCATCGCGTACTGCATCACCGCGTTCGGGAAGGTCCAGCCCAGCGCGCACTGCGCGACGAGCAGCGCGTCCCGCAGCTGTTCGCGGTCCGGCATCGTCGGCGGCATCGCGATGTAGCCGATGCGCTGGCCGGGAGCGAGCAGCGTCTTGCCGTAGGTGTACACGAGGAAGGAGCGCTCGTAGGAGCGCAGGGGCGAACGGTGCTCACGTCCGTCGAAGAGGATGCGCGAGTAGGACTCGTCCGAGACGAGGTAGACGGGGCGAGGCGCCGCCTCGAGGACGCGCGCCAGGCTCTCGATCTCGTCGCGAGTGAGCACACGGCCGCTCGGGTTGTGTGGAGTGTTGACGATGATCGCCCGCGTCCTTTCCGTGATGGCGGACGCGATGGCGTCCACGGGCAGCGCGAACCGCGGCGGCCGGTAGTCGACGCGCACCGGCCGTGCGCCGCACGACAGGATCATCGGCACGTAGAAGAACCAGGGCGGCGACAGGTAGATCACCTCGTCGCCGGGGTCGAGCACGGCGCGCAGCGTGGTGGCGAGCGCGCCGAACGCCCCGGTTGTCATGGCGATGTCGCGCTGGTCGAAGTCGATGCCGACCCTCTGGCGCAGAGACTCGACGGCCACCCTGGTGGCCCGCGGGTCGCTGAACTTGTACGCGAACCAGTCCTTGTCCCGCGGCTCCGCCCACTTGACGATGGCCTGCTCGATCGCCGGCAGGGGCATCTCCTGCGGGTTGCCGAATCGGAAGTCGCACGCCCCTGGCTGCGTGGCCAGCCGTTCCACGGCGAGGTCGCTGACGTGCGTGAGCACGGGCTCGAGGTACTCGACCATCTCGCGTACGACCGCGGAATAGGCGCTCATACGAACTCCGCCAGGAGGCCGGCCGCCGTCAGCCCGCCGCCGCGCGACGAGACCGCGACGTAAGGCTCACGGCCGTAACCCTTCTGCATCAGTTGAGGATGATCACGCAACGCGACTCGCCAGTCCTCGAGCTGGCTCTGGTGGCATTCGATGGCACGCAGCTTCATCATCACCTCGTCGGTGTTGAGCTCGACGACCACGTCGATGTTGACCTGGGGCTGCAGCGGGAGACCATTCGCCGTTCCGGTCAGGCGCATGGCTTTGGCGTAGAACTCGGCCAGCGCCTGGTCGACAGCGATGTGATACAGGGCCGGTCGATCGCCCTCGGTCATCGCGGCGACGGCCGCGTCGGTGAAGGCGCCCATGGCGACGTGGTCCGGGTGACCGTACCCTCCGTCCGGCCCCCAGCCGACGACCGCGCGCGGCCGCACCTTCGAGATCTGCTCCCAGATCCGTTCCGTGATCTCCTTCCGGTCCGACCGGGCGACGCCGCCGTCGGGGTAGTCCCAGAGCTCGACGCCGCTCAGCGCGAGCGCCGAAGCCGCCTCCTCGAGCTCGCTGGCGCGGATCTCGGGCAGGTCGACCTCCTTGGCGCCGGGCGGCTTGCCCATCCACCCCGCCTCGCCGTAGGTCGCACAGATCAATGACGTGGGAATGCCCGCTCGCGTGTGCCGAAGAACCAGGCCCCCGGCGCCCATCGACTCGTCGTCCGGGTGCGCCATCACGAGCAGCAGGCCTCCCTTCTGCTCTTCCACGAAGGGGCTATGGTATGCGGTCTTCCATCTCCCACGCGTGATCGAGCGCGTGCCAGGCGATGCGCCGGATCGCGTAAGCGGGCGGCCATTTCACGTCAGGGCTGGGCTTTCTCAACCCGGCGAGCAGGGCCTTGCGGTCCTGCTTCTTGAGCCTGACGCGCAGCGCCGACGCGTAGGCGAGCTCCGCGTCGAGGACGTGGGCGTACATCTTGTCCCGATCTCTGCCGCCGCCGCGCGGCCCCTTGCGCAGCTCCTGAGGCGACTTCGCCCTGACCTGCTCGAGATACTTCCAGGCCGCCTCCATCAACGCGATGAGCCGCCCCATCTCCGTGTCGGTGTGCTTCTCCCCCTCTTCCTTCGCCGGGATTCCCGGCGCGCCGAAATCGGTGGTGGCGTTGCCTTTGAGCCGCTCGACGACCTTGAACTCGGTCGCGTCCTTCGGCAGCTCGAGGCGCGCCAGCTTCGCCACCCTGGCGTAGCGCGGCGCGTACGCGGCGAGGGCCTCGAGCGCCGACCTCTCGTCCCTCCCGCTCCGCGACCATCCGGGCCAGTCGGCGGCGCTGGCGAATGCCTTTTTGCCGCCGACTTCGACGTAGACCCGGGTCGCTCCGCTCACGTGGCGGAGCTTAACGAGTGGCCGCTATCCGCCCGAGGCCGAGCTTGCCGGCGGTGACGGGCAGGCGGCGTTCTCGGCCGCCTCCTGGGCCGCGGTCTCGGTCTTCTCGTGCGCGGCGTCCTCGTTGGAGTGGCCGCCGCACGGGTGGCCACCCGCGCCAGGTCGGAACGTGCCGTTGTTCTCGGCCGCCTCCTGGGCGGCGCTTTCGTTCTTCTCGTGCGTCGCGTCCTCGTTCGACTTGAAGGTCGGGCTGGGCGACGCGGCGGCGAGGGCGGCGAAGGCGGGGGCGACGCCGCTGGAATGCGCGAACACGGTCGCGCCCATGAGGCCGCCGAAGACCATCGCCGCGGCGACGACAGATCCGAAAAGGATGAGCCGAGGTTTGTTCATAGCCGCATGATCTCGGCCGAACCTCAAAACGGGCTTGGATTCCGGTGTGAGTCTTGGTGCGGGCTTATCGTTTCGACCGTGAAGGTGATCGAGCCGGCCACCGAGAAGGTCCTGGCCGAGCTGCCTGAGGCCACAGTGGACGACGCCGACCGGGCGGTGGCCAGGGCGAAGGCGGCCTTCCCGGCCTGGAAACGGGTCACGCCCAAAGACCGCGCGCAGCTGATGCGGCGAATCGCGGCGGCGATCGAGGTGCGCCGCGAAGAGCTGGCGCAGCTCGAAGCGCGCAACGTCGGCAAGCCGATCAGCGACTCACGTGGTGAGGTCGGCATGGTCGTCGACGTCTTCAACTACTACGCCGGCGCGCCGGAGCGGCTGGTCGGCAAGACGATCCCCGTCGCGGGCGGCATCGACATGACGTTCCGCGAGCCGCTCGGAGTCGTCGCACTGATCGTGCCGTGGAACTTCCCGCTGGCGATCGCGTCCTGGAAGGTTGCTCCCGCGCTCGCAGCCGGCAACACCATCGTTCTCAAGCCCGCCGGGCTCACGCCGCTCACCGCGGTCGAGCTGGGCAGGATCGCCCTTGAGGCAGGCTTGCCGGAGGGCGTGCTCAACGTCGTCGTCGGAGCCGGCCGCGTGGTCGGAGAGAGGCTTGTCCAGCACCCCGACGTGGCGAAGGTGGCATTCACCGGCTCGACCGAGGTCGGCCGGCGTATCGGTGTGATGGCCGCCCAGTCCATCAAGCGCGTCACGCTCGAGCTCGGCGGCAAGTCGGCCAACATCGTCTTTGCCGACGCCGACCTGGAGAAGGCCGCGGCGTCGGCGCCGCTCGCGGTGTTCGGCAACGCGGGTCAGGACTGCTGCGCGCGCTCACGCATCCTGGTCGAGCGCTCGGCGGTCGACAGCTTCCTGCACGAGCTGGAGAAATCCATCCAGGCGCTGAAGGTCGGCGACCCGCTGGACGAGACGACAGAGATGGGCCCGCTCGTCTCCCCGGAGCAGCGCCAGAAGGTCGCGTCGTACGTCGACGGCGGCGCCCGCGTCGCCATCCGCGGCAGCGCGCCGAGCGGGCCAGGCTACTGGTTTCCGCCGACCGTGCTCTCCCCCGCCTCCAACTCCGACCGCGCGGCGCGCGAGGAGATCTTCGGCCCGGTGGCCGTGGTCATCCCCTTCGAGGACGAAGAGGACGCGATTCGCATCGCCAACGACACCGTCTATGGCCTTTCCGGTTCGATCTGGACCAACAACGCCGCGCGCGCCATCCGTGTCGCACGCGAGCTGGAGACGGGAACGATCTCGATCAACTCCAACACCTCGGTCCGCGTGACGACGCCGTTCGGCGGTTTCAAGCAGTCGGGCGTGGGTCGCGAGCTCGGCCCGGACGCCCACGATTACTACACCGAGCTCAAGAACGTCTTCCTGTCGACCAGCTGATGAGGGTCGCCGTTGGGCAGTTCGCCTCCGGGGCCGACAAGTCGGCCAACGTGGAGCGCATCGCGGCCCTGACCGGGCAGGCCGTCAAGGCAGGCGCTCGCGTCGTGGTCTTTCCCGAAGGGGCGATGCACACCTTCGGCGAGCTGACGGACGACTTGCGCCCGGCCGCGGAACCGCTGGACGGACCGTTCGTCGACTCGATGATGCGGCTCGCCTACCGGCTCGGGATCATCGTCGTCGCGGGGATGTTCGAAACCATCCCTGGTGACGAGCGCATCTACAACACAGCCGTGATCGTCGATCCAAGGGACGGAGTGCTCGCCGCCCATCGCAAGCGTCACCTCTACGACGCGTTCGGGGAGCGGGAATCGGACCGGTTCCGTCCCGGCGACGACCCCCCGCCCGTCATCGAGCTCGACGGTTTCAAGACAGGGCTGGTGATCTGCTACGAGATCCGCTTCCCGGCCTACATCCAGGAGCTGGCGGACCGCGGCGCGCAGCTGTTGCTCGTGCCCACGGCGTGGGTCGCGGGTCCGCTCAAGGAGGAGCACTGGTCCGTGATGCTGCGGGCGCGCGCCATCGAGAACACGATGTACGTCGCCGGCGCCGGAATGGGCGGTGTCGGCTACTGCGCGCGCAGCATGATCGTCGATCCGCTGGGCGTGGTCCAGGTGGGCCTGGCGGAGAACGAAGGCGTCGCCGTCGGCGAGATCAGCGAGGAGCGGCTGGCCACCGCGCGCGCGCGCCTTCCGCTCGTCGCACAGCGCCAGGTCGGGGCGGAGGTCAACCGTTGACCGTGATCGGCGTGACCCTGCGGGTCCAGCCCGGCAAGGACTCGCTGCCGAAGCTCGCCCTGAACCGGACGTACTTCGACGCACTGCGGAGCGCGGGGGCCGAGGTGCTGCCGATACCCGCCTTCGGCGGCGTCTCGCCCGACGTCTACTACGGCATGCTCGACGGTCTCCTGATTCCCGGCGGGCCCGACGTCGAGCCGAGCCGCTACGGCGCCAGGCTGCGGAGCGACGCCAACGTGCACGTCAACCCAGACCTCGACGACCTGGAGTTCGCGCTGCTGAAGCGCGCCCTCGACGATGGCATGCCGTTGCTCGCGATCTGTCGCGGCATCCAGGTCTTGAACGTCGCCTGCGGCGGAACCCTGTGGCAGGACGTCAACGTCGAGGGCGCGACGACTCGGTCTCACGACCAGGAGCCGCGCGACTCGTTGGTGCATGGCCTCGACATCGAGCCGTCGAGCCTGCTCGCGAGATCCGTCGGAGCCGACCACGTCGAGGTCAACAGCCTCCACCACCAGGCGATCCGGGACGTGGCGCCTTCACTCCGCGCGGTCGCGCGGTCGGACGACGGCCTGGTCGAGGGCGTCGAGCACCCTGGCCGGGACTTCGTGGTCGGCATCCAGGCCCACCCGGAGGAGCTCGCCCCG
>JBKPCW010000131.1:0-6454 GCA_046727555.1 Candidatus Dormiibacterota bacterium
TGAGGCGACGCGGGGTTGGCGGTCTCGGTCACCGACGTGCAAGCCGCTGTCTGCAGCGTGTACGTGGGCGGGGGCGAGAGGAAGGTGTCATAGCTCGCAGTCGAGCTGGCGTCGCGCGCGTACACGTCCTCGGTGTACGTCCCGGCCGCGAGGCCGCCGGTGTTCCACGTCCACGACACGGTGGCGCTGTAGTCCTGGACGACGGTCCACGATCCTCCGGGCGGCAGCAGCCAGAACTTGTAGGTCGGGTTGGGACAGCCGCTCGCGGTCGCCGTGAACGTGACGGCCGTTCCGGGGGACTGCGGCGAGGCGGGGGAGACGGTCTGCGTGACCGACGTGCAGGGCGAGCCGGCGTCGAGAAGAGTTTTGCTCTTGCCCTCGGCGCGTGCCTTGGCCGCCTTCAGGGCGGCGGGGTCGGCCGCCTTCGCGGGCAATACCACCTGATGGCGCCTCGTCTTGTTCGGCGGGGTGGACGTGCCGTCGAGCTTGAGCGCGCGGAAGTGGCCGACGGGAGGCGTCTGGTCATGGCCCTGGGCGAGCGCCGGGGCGGGAGCGAGGGCAAGCGGAAGGGAAATCAGGAGTCCCGATATTGACGCGAGGATTCGCCGGCGGGCCATGACCCTCCTTCCTTGCCGCCGGGTAGGCGGCGGCGCAATCATCCAACGAACGACCGCCGTTGGCTGATCCCTTATGACGGAGGGCGCGGCCGAAACCTTCGCCGAGAGATTCGGCGATCCAGGTGGCCCAGATCCGGGCGAAGCGACGAGCAGCGGAGCGAGCGCATCGTTTATGCTTTAGCGAGCAGCACAGGACCACCTGGGGCCCCCCCCGGGGGGAGTGGGCCGCATTGGGCGCCGAAGATCCGGCGAGGGCTTTCGGTCCGCGCCCTCCGGGTCAGTAAACCGGCGTCTCCAGCGAGACCGCTTCCAGCCACTTCCGGGAAGCGGTCAGGAAGCGCGCCGCCTGCAGCCCGTCGAGCACCCGGTGGTCGAACGAGAAGCAGAGGTACATCATGGGCTTGATCCCGATCATCCCCTGGACCGCCACGGGCCGCTCGACGATCGCCTCCATGGTCAGGATGCCGGCCTGGCCGGGGTTGATGACCGAGTAGCTGAACAGGGTGCCGAAGGTGCCCGAGTTGTTGACCGTGAAGGTCGCGCCCGCCAGCTCGTCGGCCTTCAGCTGCTTGCCGCGGGCGCGGGTCGCCAGGTCGTTCACGGCCCGGGCCAGGCCGGCGATGGACAGCCCGTCGGCCTTGCGCACCACGGGGACCAGCAGCGTGTCCTCCATCCCGACCGAGACGCCGAGGTTGATGTCCCTGTGGACGATGATCTCGGTCTCGTTGAAGGTCGCGTTGACGTGCGGGTTCTCGCGCAGCGCCGAGACCGTGGCCGCCATCACGTATGGGAGGTAGGTCAGGGAGAAGCCTTCCTGCTTCTGGAACGCGGCCTTGTTGGCGCTGCGATTGGCGACCACGCCCGACATGTCCACCTCCTGCGTCTGCCAGGCGTGGGGGATGGTTTGCTTGGCGCGGGTCATGTTCTCGGCGATCAGACGGCGCACGCGGGACAGCTGCACGACCTCGTCGCCCTCGGATTTCTGAACCGGGGCCGGCGCCGTGGCGGGCGTGGCGGCCTGGGGGGCGGCCTTCGCCCTGGTGGCGTAGCCCTCGACGTCCTTGCGCGTCACCCGGCCGCCCAGGCCGGTGCCGGGGACCTTCGAGAGGTCGACCTTGAGCTCCGATGCGGCCATCTGGACGCCGGGGGAGTAGCGATGGTCCTTTTCGCGGCCCTCACCCCGGCCCTCACCCCGGCCCTCACCCTCGCCCTCTCCCCGCGGGGGAGAGGGGATTGGTGGTTCAGCGACCTTTGGTGCTTCCGCCTTTGGGGCCGGCGCGGGCGCTTCGGGGGTCGCCGTCACGGTCCCATCGCCTGTTTCGACCACCGCGATCTCCGCCCCGGCCTGCACGGTCTGCCCTTCCTTGGCCAGGATCTCGCGGAGGATCCCCGACACTGGCGCCGGCACCTCCGCGTTGACCTTGTCCGTGTCGACCTCGAGCATCGGCTCGAACTCGACCACCTTGTCGCCGGGCTTGACCAGCCAGCGCGAGATCGTGCCCTCGTGCACCGACTCGCCGAGCTGTGGCATCACGACCCGGGTCGTCTTGCCGGCCATCAGAACTCGGCCAGCTCCTTCAGCGCCTTCGCGATCTTGGGTGGAGTCGGCATGAAGAACTCCTCCATCGGCGCCGCGTAGGGCATCGACGGCACGTCCAACCCGCCCAATCGCTTCACCGGTGCATCCAGCCACTTCCACGCCTCGTCGGCGATCAGCGCCGCGACCTCGGACCCCACCGAGACGCTGAAGTTGTCCTCGTAAAGGACCAGGCACTTGCCGGTCTTCTTCGCTGAGGCGATGATCCCTTCCTTGTCCAGCGGGTAGACCGTGCGCAGGTCGACGATCTCCACGCTCACCCCGTCGGCCTCGAGCGTCTTCGCGGCCTCCATCGCGTAGTGGACCATCAGCCCGTAGCAGAAGACCGAGAGGTCGCTGCCCTCGCGGGCAATACGCGACTTCTGCAGCGGGATGAGGTACTCACCCTTGGGCACCGGCTCCTTGAACATCCGGTAGAGCCGCTTGTGCTCGAAGAAGAGGACCGGGTCCGGGTCGCGGATGGCGGCGAGCAGGAGCCCTTTCGCCTCGTACGGCGTCGACGGGATGACGATCTTCAGTCCCGGGGTGGCGAAGCGCGCCTCGATCGACTGCGAGTGGTACAGCGCGCCATGTGCATGGCCGCCCATCGGTGCGCGCACGACCATGGGCACGCTCCAGTCGCCGTCGCTCCGGTAGCGATACTTCGCGGCCTCGTTCGTGACCGAGTTGAAGGCCATGTGGGCGAAGTCCGCGAACTGGATCTCGGCCACCGGCCGCTTGCCCGCGATCGCCAGGCCCAGCGCCACTCCGACGATCGACGACTCCGCGAGCGGCGTGTCGATGACGCGGTCCTCGCCGAACTTGGCCCGCAGGCCGTCCGTGACCAGGAAGACGCCGCCTTTCTTGCCGACGTCCTCGCCCATCACCATGACGCGGTCGTCTCGCTCCATCTCTTCGTAGAGCGTCGAACGCAGCGCCTGGACCATGTTCATGTCTTCGGTCTCCAGGCCTGGCGCGGGGTCGATGGCCTGGGGCGCTTCGTCGCCGTACACGTTCGTCAACGCGTCCTCGGGCCGCGGGTCGTCCGCCTCCATGCCCTTCTTGGTCGCGGCGGTGACCTCTTCCTTGACCTGCTCCTCGTACTCGGCGACCTGCCTGGCCGAGAGCACCCCTTCTTCGATGAGCTGCTTCTTGAAGCGCTCGAGGCAGTCGTTCTGGGCCAGCGTATCGAGCTCTTCCTGAGAGCGGTAGCGCCGCTGGTCGTCCTCCGAGGAATGCGCGCCCAGGCGGTCGACGAGGCACTCGATCAACGTCGGACCCTGGCCGCCGCGGGCCCGGGCGACCGCCTCCTTGGACACGACGTAGCAGGTCACCGGGTCGCGACCGTCGACGGTGACTCCCGGGAAGCCGTAACCGGCCGCGCGCTGGGCGACGTGCTCGATCGCGTACTCCTTGCTGAAGGGCGTCGAGATCGCGAAGCCGTTGTTCTCGCAGACGAAGATCTCCGGCAGCTTGTAGATGGCGGCGAAGTTGAACGCCTCGTGCGCGTCGCCCTCCGCGCCGGCGCCCTCGCCGTAGCACGTCAGCAGCACCTTGTCGGTGCCGTTCATCTTCATGGCGTAGGCGACGCCGGCTCCCCGCACCATCTGCGTCGCCACGGGCGAGCCGCCGGAGGTGATGTTCAGGCGCGAATCGGAGAAGTGCCCCGGCGTCTGCTTGCCGCCGGACGCTGGGTCGGCCGCCTTGGCGAGCACCGAAAGCATCAGGTCGAGCGGCGTCATGCCCATGCGCATGCAGAGCACGACGTCGCGGTAGTAGGGCGCGAGCCAGTCGTGCTTCGGCTTGAGCGGCCAGCCGATGCCGATCTGCGCGGCCTCGTGGCCGGCGCAGGAGATGATGAAAGGCGCCCGTCCCTGCCGGTTCAGGACCTGGAACCGGTAGTCGATCTGCCGGCCGAGCAGCATGTAGTGGAACCACTCGGTGAGGACGTTCTCGTCGACGTCGGTGTCGCGCCACGCGACGGGCTCCTGGAACCGCCACTCGGGTGTGAACGACGGTTCGCGCGTCCTGGTGGTCTGGGCCACTGCTTAGAAGTGGATGGCGTGGCCGTCGACGGCCATCGCGGCCTCCATCACAGCCTCGCTCAGAGTCGGGTGGGGGTGGATGTTGCGGCCGAGCTCCCACGCGTCGCCCTGGAACAGCTGCGTCAGGGCCGGCTCGGCGATCAGCTCGGTCGCGCTGTCGCCCACGATGTGCGAGCCGAGCAGCTGGCCCGTCTTGGCGTCGGCGACGATCTTGACGAAGCCGCCGGTCTCGCCGTGGATCTGCGCCCGGCCGATGGCCGAGAACGGAAACTTGCCGACCTTGACCTCATGTCCCTGGTCGCGAGCCTGCTTCTCGGTCAGGCCGACGGACGCGATCTGCGGGTGCGAGTAGGTGCAGCGGGTGATCAGGTTCTGGTCCATCGGCGCCAGCCGCTGGCCGGCGATGTCCTCCGCCGCGACGATGCCCTCGTGTGATGCGGCGTGGGCGAGAAGAAAGCCTCCCACGACGTCGCCGATGGCGTGGATGCCGTCGGCGGTGGTCCGCATCCACTCGTCGACCTTGATGAAGCCGTTCGGCTGGGTCTGCACCCCGAGCTGATCGAGGCCGAGGTCCTTCGACACCGCGGCGCGACCCACCGCCACCAGCAGCTGGTGCGCCCAGACCTCGCCCTGGTCGGTCATCACGCTGACCCCGCCGCGGGCCTTCTTGGCGCCGCTGACCTTGACGCCCAGCCGGCAGTCGATGCCGTCCTTCTTGAACGCCGAGAGCAGCTCTTTGGAGACGTCCTCGTCCTCGAGCGGGACGAGCCTGTCCAGCGCCTCGAGCAAGGTCACCTTGGCGCCGAGCTGGTTGTACAGGGTCGCGAACTCGACCCCCACCGCCCCGGCGCCGATGATGCAGATCGACTCGGGCACGGCTTTGGCGACCACGGCGTTGTCCGATGAGACGATGGACTGGCCGTCGAGCTCGATCCCGGGCAGCGTCTTGACCGCCGAGCCCGTGGCCACGATCAGGTTCTTGGCTTTGACGAGCCTGCCGTCGGCCTCGATCGTGTTCCGGTCGCGCAGGCGGCCCCTCGCCGCGACGACCTCGATCTTGTTCTTCTTCATCAGGTACTGGACGCCCTTGTAGAGCTGGTTCACGACCGCGTCGCGTCGCTCGGCGATCCGCGGGTAGTCATAGCCGACGACCTCTGCCTTGAGGCCGAACTCCGCGCCCCGGGCGGCCACTCGGTGATAGAGCTCCGAGGACTCGAGTAGTGCTTTGGTCGGGATGCAGCCCACGTGGAGGCAGGTGCCGCCGAGCTTGCCGGCCTCGACCAGGGCGACCTTCAGGCCCAGCTGCGAGGCCCGGATCGCGGCGGGATAACCGCCCATCCCACCACCCAGGATCGCGACGTCGAAATCGAATTCAGCCATGCATCTCAAGTGTAAGGACGATCAGCAATTTGCCCTCCGCAGATGGACGAGGCCGGCCTCGTACGAGGCGCGGTCGACCAGCGGCATGCCGTCCCGCGGGTCGCCGTACAGGTCGATGGCCCGGTAGTACACGGCGGGGTCGGTCTCGACCGGCATGACCAGGAGGTCGACCGCCCCGGCCGGGTCGAGGCACGGGTCGTGGCGCATTGCCGCCAGGGCGTAGTAGTCGGCGACCTGGCGCTGCATGACGACGTTCTTGGCCACGGCGAAGCTCACGAGGAGAGTCCCGCTGTTGAAGCAGGCGAGGAAGACGCACGCGAGGGCCGCGGGGCGCCAGGTGCCGCGCCACGGCACATAGCGGGAGGCGTCGGCCAGGAGGATGATCCAGAGCGCCGAGCCGATGTAGACGTAGCGCGAAGAGCCCGACTGCTGCCATCCAAGCTGCGCCCGGGTCATTCCCGTCACGACGTAGAAGCCCACCAGCGCCGCCGCCGCCGCGACCGCGAACGGGTCGGCCCCGCGGCGCCACCAGCTCCAGCCGATCACGGCGGTGGCGGCGACGATCACCGCCATCGCGCTCCAGCCACCGATCCCGATCACGCCGCCGGCGCTCGCCGCGAGACCCCAGGAGACATAGCCCGGGAGCAGGAAGACGTTGGCCGCTGTGGGCTGCGGGTTGGGGTGGTTGCCCGTGTAGCCGAACAGCACGTACCAGGCGAGAACCAGAAGCGCGACCGGCCCGAGCCAGGCCAGGTACCGCCAACGTCCAGGGCTCAGCAACAGGAGGACGCCGGCCGCGATGGCGAACACCACCCCGATGCCCGAGAAGGCGAGAG
>JBKPCW010000132.1:0-17077 GCA_046727555.1 Candidatus Dormiibacterota bacterium
CGCAAGGAGCTCAAGACCGAGATCTGCTCCGTCTGCCACCCGTTCTTCACGGGCACGCAGCGGATCGTCGACACAGGCGGTCAGGTCGAGCGGTTCCGGAAGCGGGCTGAGCGGGCCGTCAAAGCCCGGGCGTAGATGCCCCTCCCGGAGGTAACCGCTCCGGAGGCCGCGGCTAGACCGAAGGCCGAACCGTTCTTCTATGGCGGGCAGGCCGTCATCGAAGGCGTGATGATGCGTGGCAAACGCCACTACGCGGTCGCCGTCCGCCTGCCGACGCTCAACCCGGACACGCTGGCGCGCGAGATCGTGGTCGAGCGCGGCGAGCTGAAGGCGCCGATCTACACGAACCCGATCTGGAAGCTGCCGTTCGTGCGGGGACTGGCGCTCATCGGCGAGCAGCTCCACCTCGGAATGAAGTCGCTCATCTGGTCGGCCAACATGAACGCCGGCGGCAAGAACATCCAGATCGGCAAGCGCGAGATCACGGGCTCCGTGGCCATGGCGGCCGTGTTCGCGCTGGTTCTGTTCATCGCGTTGCCCCTGTTCCTGGCCGGCATCGCCGTGCATCGGAGCGGGAGCTTCGCTTTCGTGCTCGTCGAGGGTTTGATCCGCGTCGGCCTGGTGCTCGGCTACCTGGCAGCGATCTCGCTTCTGCCCGACGTGCGGCGGGTGTTCATGTACCACGGCGCCGAGCACAAGACGATCAACGCGTTCGAGTCCGGCTGGAACCTCGACGTGCCGTCGGTGCGGCGCGCGAGCACGCTCCACCCGCGCTGTGGCACAGGCTTCCTCCTGGTTGTGCTGGTCGTGAGCGTCGTGGTCTTCAGCATCGTCGCGATCTTCCACCCCAACCTGTTCTGGCTCGTTGCGAGCCGTGTGCTCGCGATCCCCATCATCGCCGGCGTGGGCTTCGAGCTCATCCGGTTCATGGCGCGACACCGCTACAACCCGGTCGTCAAGATCGCATTGCTGCCTGTACTCGGGACGCAGAAGTTCCCGACGCGCGAGCCGTCCGACGACATGCTCGAGGTCGCGATCTGCGCGTTCAACGCCGCGCGCGAGGGTGAAGAGGAGACCGCGGGAGCGGCCGCGTAAGTGATCGATCGTCTGGAGGCGATAGCCAGGCGCTATCGCGAGATCGATCAGGAGATGGCGCGGCCTGACGTGGCCACCGACCACGAAAAGCTGACCAAGCTCGCGCGCGAGCAGCGTTCGATGCGCGAGATCGTCGCGGCCTACGACGCCTATCGGCACGCGCGCAAGGAGATGGAGTCCGCGCGCGACATGCTGCGCCACGAGAAAGACCAGGAGATGCAGGAGTTTCTTCGCACCGAGGAGCGGCGCTGGGCGGCCCAGCTGGAGCAGCTGGACGAGAAGCTCAAGGTCCTTCTTCTCCCCAAGGACCCGAACGACGAGAAGGACGTCGTGGTCGAGATCCAGGGCGCAGAGGGCGGGGAGGAGGCGGCGCTGTTCGCGGCCGACCTGTTCCGCATGTACAACAGGTGGGCCGAGAAGAAGGGCTGGAAGGTGGAGGTGGTCGACGCCTCGCCGACCGAGAAGGGAGGCTTCGACAAGATCGAGTTCGAGGTCCACGGCCACGGCGCGTACTCGCAGCTGAAGTACGAGGGCGGCGTGCACCGCGTGCAGCGCGTGCCGAAGACCGAAGCCCAGGGCCGCATCCACACGTCCGCGGCCACGGTCGCGGTGATGCCCGAGGCCGACCCCGTCGAGGTCGAGCTGAGGCCCGAGGACCTGGACATCAAGGCGTCGACGTCGACGGGCCCGGGCGGGCAGAGCGTCAACACCACCTACTCGGCGATCCGCATCACGCACAGGCCGACGGGCCTGGTCGTGAGCATCCAGGACGAGAAGTCGCAGCTCCAGAACAAGGAGAAGGCGATGCGGGTCCTGCGCGCCCGGCTCTACGAGATGAAGCTCGCTGAGCAGCAGGAGGCGATCGGCGCGCAGCGACGCGGGATGGTCAGGAGCGGCAACCGCTCGGAGAAGATCCGGACCTACAACTTCAAGGAGAACCGGGTCACCGACCACCGGATCAACCTGACTCTGCACAAGCTGGACCGCGTGATGCAGGGGGACCTCGACGAGCTCGTGTCGGCGGCGATCGCGGCCGAGCGCGCGGCGCAGCTCGACGGCGCAGCCGCCGCAAGTTGACCATCGTCGAGGTCCTGAAGCTCTCCGCCGACTACCTCCAGAAGCACGGCTCCGATTCCCCCCGCCTCGACGCCGAGCTGCTTCTCGCGCACGCGCTGGGCGTGCGCCGCCTCGACCTCTACCTGAGGTTCGACCACGCGCTCGCCGAACCGCAGCTCGGTGCCTACCGCGGCCTGGTCGCGCGGCGCGGCAAGGGCGAGCCGGTGGCGTATCTCGTCGGCCACCGCGAGTTCATGGGCCTCGACTTCGAAGTCACGCCCGACGTGCTGGTGCCGAACCCGGACACCGAGGTGCTCGTGCAGCGCGCGGTCGCTGTCGCTCGCGAGCAGGAGCGCCCGCTGCGCGTGGCCGACGTGGGCACCGGCAGCGGGTGCATCGCGATCTCGATCGCCCATTACGCGCCCAACACCGAGGTCTGGGCGTCGGACATCAGCCAGGCCGCCCTCGACGTGGCCGAACGCAACGTCGGCCGCCACAAGCTGGCGTCGCGCATCCACCTGCAGCGCGGCGACCTGATGGCAAGCCTGGCGGGCGACTTCGACCTCGTCTGCGCCAACCTGCCGTACGTCGCCGCCGGCACGAAGCTGCCGGCCGAGGTCACCGCGCAGCCGGCGCACGCGGTCTTCGCGGACGACGGGGGAGCGGCGCTGGTCGGCAGGCTGCTGGCCGTGGCGCCATCGCGCCTGCGGCCAGGTGGACGCGTCCTGGCCGAGATCGACCCGGCGATCCTCGACGGCGTGGTCGCGGCCGCCGGCCGGGGCTTTGCCGGCCACCGCGTCCACCGCGACGCGGCCGGCCACGAACGGGTCATCGAAGCGTGGTCCTGAAACCAACGCAGGCCGGCCTGCAGCGAGCGGCGCGCCTGCTGCGCAGCGGCGCCGTGGTCGCGTTCCCGACCGACACCGTGTACGGCCTGGGCGCCAGCGCTGACGACGAGGTCGCCCAACGGCGGATCTACAGCATCAAGGGGCGGCCGGTCGGAATGCCGTTGATCCTCATGGTCGCCGCGGAGTCGCAGCTCGAGGGGCTGGTCCATGTCGACTCGCGGGCCGAAGCGATGATGCGCAGGTGGTGGCCGGGCCCGCTCACCGTGATCCTGTACGCGATCGGCGGCGGGACGCTCGGTGTGCGCATCCCGAAGCACAAAGTCGCGCTCGACCTCCTGCGCCACGCCGGCCCGCTCATGACGACCAGCGCCAACCTCCACGGCCGTGACCCGGCGATGAACGCCGAGGAGGCGGCCGAGCTCGCGGGCGTCATGGCCGTGCTCGACGGCGGCGTGGCGCCGGGCGGCATCGCCTCTACGGTGGTGGACCTCACGGGACCCGAGCCGCACGTGCTGCGTGAGGGCGCGATCCCGTCCGCCGACGTCCTCGGGCCGCCTCCGCTGAAGAGCGGATAGCATCACGGGACGTGAGTCCCTCCATCACCACGATGACCTTTCGGGCCCTCGATCAGGAGGACCCGGACGTCGCCCAGCTCATCCGCAACGAGTTCCGCCGCCAGTCCGAGACCCTCGAGCTGATCGCTTCCGAGAACCTGACGAGCCCCGCCATCCTCGAGGCGCTGGGCACGCTCCTCACGAACAAGTACGCCGAGGGCTACCCCGGGCGGCGCTACTACGGCGGCACCGGCGAGGTCATCGACAAGATCGAGACGCTCGCGGTCGAGCGCGCGAAGACGCTGTTCGGCGCCGAGTACGTCAATGTCCAGCCGCACTCGGGCTCGCAGGCCAACGCCGCCGTTTACATGGCGGTCTGCCAGCCCGGCGACAGGGTGATGGGCATGGACCTGTCCGCGGGCGGGCACCTGACGCACGGCAGCCCCGCGAACTTCAGCGGCAAGCTCTACGAGATCCACTCGTACGGCGTCGATCGGGAGACCGAGCGCATCGACTACGACGCGGTGCAGAAGCTCGCCGAAGAGGTCCGACCGAAGATGCTGCTGGCGGGTTTCTCGGCCTACTCGCGGATCGTCGACTGGGGCCGCATGCGCGAGATCGCCGAGGGGGTCGGCGCCACCCTCTTCGTCGACATGGCGCACGTGGCGGGCCTGGTCGCCGGCGGCGTGTACCCGTCGCCCATTTCGCACGCGGCCATCACGTCGACGACGACCCAGAAGACCCTCCGCGGGGCGTGGGGGGCGATCATCCTGTGCCGCTCGGACTGGCAGAAGGCGATCGACTCGGCGGTCTTTCCCGGCACGCAGGGTGGCCCGCTCATGCACGCCATCGCCGCCAAGGCGGTCTGCTTCGGTGAGGCCTTGAAGCCCGACTTCAAGGTTTACGCGAAGCAGGTGGTGACCAACGCGCAGGCAATGTCGAAGCGCCTGATGGAGCGTGGGCTGCGGCTCGTGAGCGGCGGCACCGACAACCACCTGATGCTCATCGACCTGCGTCCCCAGAAGCGCACCGGCAAGCAGGTGCAGGACATCGCCGACAGGGTCGGCATCACCCTGAACCGGAACTCGATCCCGTTCGACGACGCTTCGAAGTTCAACCCGAGCGGGGTCCGCGTGGGCACGCCGCTGGTCACGACCCGCGGGATGAAGGAAGGCGAGATGGTGGTGATCGCCGACTGCATCGCCGACCTCGTCGAGCGCATCGACGACCCGGCGACCCTGGACTCGGTGCACGAGCGCGCGCTCGAGCTCTGCCGGAAGTTCCCGATCCCGTACGCGTTCGACTGACGGGATTTGAACGACTTCTTCGGCGGCGAGGCCCTGACCAACGTCACGGAGCACCTGCTGCCAGGCGTGTGGCCCTTCCTCGCCGCCGTCCTGGTCTGCGTGATCGTGGTTCCCTTCGCCATCCGGCTGTCTTACAGGTATGGGCTGCTCGCGCAACCGGGCGGCCGCCACGCGCACGGCAACCCGACGCCGCTACTCGGGGGGCTGGCCATGTGGGCCGCCTTCAGCGTGGCGTGCGCGCTCTTCCTGCCCCGCGACCTCGAAACGGTCGGGGTCGTCGCCGTCTCCGGGCTGGCGATGGCGCTCCTGGTCATCGACGACAAGCGCGGCATGCTGCCGCTGGTGAAGCTCGCCATCCAGGTCGGCCTCGCCGTCCTGGCGGTGGCCGCGTTCGGCGCCCAGATCAAGTTCGTCAGCCTGCCGGGCGGCCAAATCGTCCACCTGGGGTTGCTGGTCGCGCCGGTGAGCGTCTTCTGGCTCGTAGGCATGCAGAACACCGTCAACTTCCTCGACGGCGCCGACGGGCTCGCCGCCGGTGTCGTCGCCATCGTCGCCGTGGTGCTCATGCTGGCCGCGGGCCAGCTGCACCAGCCGGAGATCGTGCAGCTGTCCGGAGCCCTCGCCGGGTGCTGCGCCGGCTTTCTGCTCTTCAACTTCCCGCCCGCGCGCATCTTCATGGGCGACTCGGGCGCGCACTTTCTCGGCGTCGCGCTGGGCATGATCTCGATCCTCGGTGTGGCCAAGGTGGCGGTGGCTTTCGCCCTCGCCGCGCCCGTGCTGGCGCTCGCCCTGCCGATCCTCGACACGGGTTGGGCGATCCTGCGCCGCGGCCGCCAGGGCAGGTCGGTCGCCGCGCCCGACACGCTGCACCTCCACCACCGTCTGCAGTCGTTCGGCCTCGACGCGCGCCAGACCTGCCTGGTCTTCTACGCGGTGAGCCTCCTGCTTGGCGGGCTCGGGCTGACCCTGTTCGGGCACGGGCGCATCCTGGCGCTGGTGCTGATCGCGGCCCTCATCCTGACATCGACGGTCGCCGCCGACCTGCTGCAGCACAGCGGCTGGCGCGTGCCCGCGCCGTGGCTGCGCCGCCTGCTGGGCGAGTCCGCGTCCCGGTAGCATTTAGCGCGGGTATGGCGCCCAGCCTGAGCCCAGGGCCGACCGGCGCCGAGCTGATGGGACTCGGCGCTCTCCTGGCCGGCGCAGTCGTTGCGCCGATCGTGCTGGGCATCGTCCTCGATGGAGCCCTTCGCACCTCGCCGCTCTTCCTGTTCGCGGGCCTGGTGCTCGGCATCATCGCCTCCGTCTGGGTCGTCTACACGAGGTACGTGAAGCGGTACTGGTGAGAATGGAAGGGGTCGCCCGTCGCGCAGCGATCGGCTGCCTGGTGGCGGCGGCGGTGGCGCTGGCGGCGCTGGCGGGGAGCGGCCACCCGCGGGCAGGGTTCGCCGCCGCGGCCGGCCTTGCCCTGGGGTCCGTGAACGGAGCGCTGGCCGGCCGTGCGCTGATCGCCGGCATGAACCCGCGCGCGTCGGGCCTGGTCCGCCTGGCGGTGCTGTCGGCCGCGGCGATCGGCGTCGGACTCCTCATCGGTCTCGACTACGTCTGGCTGGTCATCCTGGGCGTTGGCGCCGCCCAGATGGTGCTCGTCGGCATGGCGGCGGGGTCGCTGCTGCGCCGATGATGATCGTCTTCGAGGCCGAGCAGCCGCCGGTCTCGCATCCGACGATCGACCTCGGCTGCGGCACCTTCTGCCAGTTCAACTACGACAGCCTGATCTCGAGTGCGCTGGCGATCATCGTCACGATCGTCGCGGCGATCCTGATCGCGCGCTCCCTGAACCCGAACAGGCCGAACCGCGTGCAGGCGCTGGCGGAATGGGCCTTCTCTTACGTGCGCAGGACCAGCAACGAGAACGCGCCGGACGCGTCCGCCTTCGTCGTCCCGCTGGCCGCGACGATCGGGTTCTACATCCTCGTCGCGAACTACCTCGATTTCCTGCCGATCACGCTGTTCCCGAACGTCCATCCCGCGAACACCGACGTCAACCAGACGGCGGCCATGGCCGTCGTCGTGCTGGTCATCCTGCACTGGTACAACATCCGGCTGCGGGGCCTGAAGGGCTATCTCGCGTACTACCTGCGGCCGCACGACCTGCCGTTGTGGGCGCGGATCGTCTTCCTGCCGCTGAACATCATCGAAGAGGTCGTCAAGCCGGTCACGCTGGCGCTCCGGCTTTTCGGCAACCTCCTGGCCGGCCTGCTGATGATCTTCGTCATCAGCCTGCTCCTGCCGCCTGCGCTGGCCGCGCCCGTGACGGCGATCTGGAAGCTGTTCGACGTCCTGTTCATCGGTCTCATCCAGGCGTTCATCTTCATGCTGCTGACCCTCGTCTACTTCGGTCTCGCCCGCGAGGGCTTCGAACAAGAGCATTCACACTAAGGAGGAAGCCATGGACCACCTGTCAGCCGCGATGATCGCTTTCGGACTGGCCCTCGGCGGAGGCGCGATCGGAGCCGCCATCGGCGACGGTCTCGCCGGCAACGCGACCATCAACGGTGTCGCCCGGCAGCCTGAGGCCCGCGGTCAGCTGCAGGGCATCATGTTCATCATCATCGGCCTCGTCGAAGGCATGTACTTCATCAATCTCGCCTTCGGCGCGCTGTTCGTGTTCTCGCTCGGCGCCAAGTGACCCATCTGTACCTCGACGCCGGGGTCTTGACCCTCAACGGGACGTTCCTCGTCGAGACCGTCGGCTTTCTCTTGATGTTGCTGTTCCTGTCGTACGTTCCGCTGCCCTTCCTGGGCATCCCGAAGCCGGTTTTTCCGTGGATCATCGACATCGCCGAGGCCCGTCAACGCGAGATCACGGCCAAGCTCCAGGAGGCCGAACAGGCTCGCCAGGACGGGGAGGCCAGGCTCAAAGAGGCCGACGCCAGGCTGGTCGAGGCGCGCAAGACCGCGGACACCATCGTCGACGGCGCCAAGCGGTCCGGGGAGCAGCTGCGCGCGGAGCTGCGCCAGAAGGCGGAGGCGGAACACCAGCGCATCGTGGAGAGCGCGCAGCGCGACATCGAGGCCGAGCGCGCGCGGGCTTTGCAGGCGGCGCGAAGCGAAGTCGCCGCGATGGTGGTCGTCGCGACCCAGAAGGTCATCGACGAGACCCTGGACAGCCAGAAGCACCACAGGCTCATCGAGGAAGCCATCGAGGAGGTCGCGAGTGGCGACGGCCGCGGCTAGGCGATACGCGAAGGCGGTCTTCGAGCTGGCCCAGGAAGAGGGCCACATCGAGGAGTGGCAGCGGCGTCTCGCCCGCGTGCGTGAGCTGTTCGCCGATCCGGCGATCGCCGCCGTGCTCACCAACCCGACCATCGCCACCGAGCGCCGTGAAGCCCTCGTCGCCGGAGCGCCGCACGTGCTCGACGAGGGGGCGACGAACCTCGCCCGGCTGCTGATCGAGTCCGGGCGCGTCGAGGATGCCGCCGAGATCGAAGAGGAGTACCTCCGCATTGCCGACGAGGCGGCTGGACGCGTGCGCGCCACCGTCACCACCGCGATCGAGCTCGAGGCCCAGGATCGCGAACGGGTCGCGCGCGAGCTCTCCCGGCGCCTCGAGAAGGACGTCCGCATCAGCGTCGTCGTCGACCCGCGCATCCTCGGCGGCATGAAGCTGCAGTACGGGGATCGCGTCGTCGACGCGAGCGTGGCCACGAGGTTGGAGCAACTGCGCCGCAAGCTGGCGGCTTCCTAGGAGAAAGGCAAACGTGGGCATCAGCACCAGAGAGATCTCGGATGTCATCAAGGAACGGCTGAAGGACTTCGATGCGAGCCTCGTGTCAGCGGACGTAGGGCGGATCGTCGCCGTCGGCGATGGAATCGCGCAGATCTACGGCCTCCAGAACGCGATGGCGGGTGAGCTGCTCGAGTTTCCGCGCGACACGTACGGTCTCGCCCTCAACCTGGAGGAGGACCAGGTCCGCTCGGTCATCCTCGGGGAGTTCGGGCACCTCCACGAAGGCGACGAGGTGCGGACCACCGGCCGGCTGCTCGAGGTCCCGGTCGGCGACGAGCTGCTCGGACGCATCGTGAACCCGCTCGGCGAGCCGATCGACGACAAAGGTCCGATCAAGACCAGCAAGACGCTGCCGGTGGAGAAGATCGCGCCGGGTGTGATCACGCGCAAGCGCGTCGACAGCCCGGTCCAGACCGGCATCAAGGCCATCGACGCGATGATCCCGATCGGCCGCGGTCAGCGCGAGCTGATCATCGGCGACCGCTTCACTGGCAAGACCACCGTGCTGCTCGACACGATCATCAACCAGAAGGGCAAGAACCTGTTCTGCATCTACGTCGCGATCGGGCAGAACGCGGCCTCGATCGCCAGGGTGGCGGCCACGCTCGAAGAGAACGGCGCGATGGACTACACGATCATCGTCGCCGCATCGGCGGCGGACTCGGCCTCGCTGCAGTACATCGCGCCCTACGCGGGCTGCGCGATGGGTGAGTACTTCATGGACAAGGGTCAGGAGGTCCTCTGCTGCTACGACGACCTGACCAAGCAGGCATGGGCATACCGCCAGCTCTCGGCGACGCTGCGCCGGCCGCCGGGCCGCGAGGCCTACCCCGGCGACGTCTTCTACCTGCACTCCAGGCTCCTGGAACGGGCCGCGAAGCTCAACGAGAGTCATGGCGGCGGCTCGCTGACCGCTCTCCCGGTGATCGAGACCCAGGCCAACGACGTCTCCGCTTTCATCCCGACCAACGTGATCTCCATCACCGACGGCCAGATCTATCTGCAGTCCGACCTTTTCAACGCCGGCCAGCGCCCGGCCCTCAACGTCGGAATCAGCGTTTCGCGCGTCGGTGGCGACGCCCAGACCAAGGCGATGCGCCAGGTTGCCGGCAAGCTGCGCCTCGACCTGGCCCAGTACCGCGAGCTGGCGGCCTTCGCGCAGTTCGCCTCCGACCTGGACACCGCGACGCGCAGCCAGCTCGAGCGCGGCGCGCGCCTCACCGAGCTGCTGAAGCAGGACAAGTACCAGCCCGTGCCGCTCGCGGAGCAGGTGGCGGCGCTGTACGCGGGCACGCAGGGTCACCTCGACAAGGTCCCGGTGGCACGGGTCCGCGAGTGGGAAGCGGGGTTCATCCGGTTCGTCAAGGCGGATCGCCCGACGCTCCTGGAAGAGATCGAAAAGCAGAAGGCGCTCGACGACGCGCTGATGGCACGCCTGAACGCGGCGATCTCGACCTTCAACCACCAGTTCGGGGTCGAGGGCTTCACGGAGCAGCCCGATCCGGCGCCGGCCGGCGCGGCCCAGAAGGGGTAGCGCCTTGCCCGCCTTCCGCGACATCGTCCGCCGCATCGACTCGATCAAGAACACGCAGAAGATCACGAAGGCGATGCAGGTGGTGGCCGCGACCAGGCTGCGCAAGGCGCAGGCCGCGGTTCAGGCCACGCGCCCCTACGCGGACAAGATGATCGAGGTCCTGCAGACGGTCGGCGAGCGCGCGACCGAGTACAAGCACCCGTTCCTGGTCCGCCGCGAGGGCAAACGCGCGGTGATGATCCTGGTGACCACCGACAAGGGTCTGTGCGGCGCCATCAACGTCAACAACATCCGCGCCGCGACCCGCTACATGCAGGAGAACTATCCCGATCACCCTCAGTACGTGACCCTCGGCCGCAAGGGCCGCGACTTCCTCCTCCGCTACCGACGCGAGGTGGTCGCCGAGGTGAGCAACCTGCCCGACCGGCCCAGCCCCGGCCTCGTGCTGCCGGCCGTGACCGTCGCGCTCGAGGAGTACACGAAGGGCAACACCGACGCCGTGCTGCTCTGCTACGCGAGGTGGATCTCGACGCTCCGCCAGGAGCCGACGGTGCGGGTGCTGATCCCGGCCGAGATCCCCAAGCGAGAGGGCGGCGGCGGAGGCCCACGCGCCGACTACATCTACGAGCCCGAGCCAGAGGCTGTGCTCGACGGGCTGCTGCCGCGGTACGTCGAGACCCAGGTCTTCCAGGCCGTGCTCGAGAACAAGGCCAGCGAGTACTCGGCCAAGATGATCGCGATGCAGAACGCGACCAAAGCGGCAGGCGACCTCATCGAGTCGCTGACCCTTTTCGCGAACAAGGTCCGCCAGGCGGGAATCACGACCGAGCTGATGGAGATCGTGAGCGGCGCCGCGGCGGTCAGCTCGTCGTCCTGAGGGAGGGGCAAACGATGGCAAAGACGAAGCGCAAGCCGGCGCCGAAGAAGGAGTCCCGCGGGGGCAAGATCACACAGGTCATCGGCGCCGTGGTCGACGTCGAGTTTCAGCCCGGCGACCAGCCGGAGCTGTTCGAGGCCCTCGAGGTGAAGCGACCGAACGGCAAGGTCGTGGTCCTCGAGGTCGCGTCCGACATCGGCGACAACGTCGTCCGGTGCATCGCCATGGACTCCACCGACGGCTTCCACCGCGGCGACCCGGTGCGCGCCACGGGCGCGCCTATCTCGGTGCCGGTGGGCGTCGAGACGCTGGGCCGGCTGTTCAACGTCGTCGGCGAGGCCATCGACGACGAGCCTTCGCCCGAGGGCGGCACCCGCTGGCCGATCCACCGGCCTGCCCCACCGGTCTCAGAGCAACAGGCGAAGGTCGAGATCCTCGAGACGGGGATCAAGGTGATCGACTTGATCTGCACTTTTGCCAAGGGCTCGAAGATCGGCCTGTTCGGCGGCGCCGGGACCGGCAAAACGGTCATCGTCCAGGAGCTGATCCGCAACATCGCCTATCAGCACAAGGGCCGCTCAGTGTTCGCCGGCGTGGGGGAGAGGACGCGCGAGGGCAACGACATGTACGTCGAGATGGGCGACGCCGGCGTCTTGCCCCAAACCGCCCTCGTCTTCGGCCAGATGAACGAACCGCCAGGCGCCCGCGCGCGGGTCGGCCTGACCGGGCTCACGATGGCGGAGTACTTCCGCGACGAGGAGGGCGCCGACGTGCTGCTCTTCGTCGACAACATCTTTCGCTACCTCCTCGCGGGTTCAGAGGTCTCGGCGCTGCTCGGTCGCATGCCTTCGGCCGTGGGCTACCAGCCGACGCTGGCCTCGGAGATGGGCGAGCTACAGGAACGGATCACGTCGACGCGCAAGGGTTCGATCACCTCGGTCCAGGCGGTGTACGTGCCGGCCGACGACTACACCGACCCCGCGATCCAGACCGTGTTCGCCCATCTCGGCGCGACACTGCGCCTGGAGCGGTCGCTCGTCGAGATCGGCATCTATCCCGCGGTCGACCCGCTCGGTTCGTCCAGCCGATTCGTCGAGCCCGCGATCGTGGGCCAGGACCACTACGACGCCGCCCAGGGCGTTAAGAAGATCATGCAGCGCTACAAGGACCTGCAGGACATCATCGCCATCCTCGGCATCGAGGAGCTGTCCGAGGATGACAAGCAGGCGGTGGCGCGCGCGCGCAAGGTCCAGCGGTTCCTGTCGCAGCCGTTCAGCGTCGCGCAGCGGTTCACCGGTCGCGAGGGCAAGTACGTGCCGCGGAGCGAGACGGTGCGCGGTTTCAAGGAGATCCTCGAGGGCAAGCACGACGACCTGCCGGAGCAGGCTTTCTACATGGTCGGCACCATCGACCAGGCGCGTGAGCAGGGCGAGGAGATGAAGAAGAAGGGATGAGCTACGCCCTGCGGGTGGTCAGCGTCGAGCGGAGCCTCTTCGAGGGGGACGTCGACTTCATGGTCGTCACCGGGGGTGAGGGCGAGATCGGCGTGCTGTCGCATCACGCCCCGCTCATGACGATCCTCAAGCCGGGACCGCTGCGCATCAAGCCCGCGAACGGGGGCGAGGAGGAGGTGCTCTTCGTCGGTGGCGGATTCCTGGAGGTCCTGCCCGATCGCGTGACTGTGCTCGCCGACGTTGCCGAGCACGCCGACGAGATCTCGGTCGGGGCCGCCGAAGAAGCACGCCGCCGCGCCCAGGAGAAGCTGGCGGGGACGCTCAGCGCGGCCGAGGAGACCGAGTTCCAGAACGCCCTGGCGATGGCGGAGGCCCGTTTGCGCCTCGCACGCGCGCGCAGGGGCTAATACTTGTCGCCCATGAACGGGCGAGACCGCGCGCTTCGGATCACAGGCGGAGTTCAGCTCGCGGGCGACATCTGCGTCAGCGGGTCGAAGAATGCGGCCCTGCCCGAGATGGCGGCGGCGCTGCTGACCCGGCAGCCGGTCACGCTCCACAACGTTCCCCGCGTCACGGACACGGCGCTGATGGGCGACATCATCCGGCTCCTCGGCGGCTCGGCCCACGGCCACGGCACGGTGGTGATCGACACGGGCGCCGTCACCGGAACCGACGTCCCCGACGAGCTCGGCCGCCGGATGCGGGCCACGATCGTCCTCCTCGGCGCGATGCTGGCGCGCTTCGGCCGGGCGCGCGTGCCCCGGCCCGGAGGCGACGACATCGGCGCCCGCCGCGTCGAGCAGCACCTTCGCGGCCTGCGCCTCATGGGTGCCCAGGTCGACGAGACCGCGACCGAGATCGTCGCCACAGCGGAGCGGCTGCGCGGCGGCCGCATCGTCTTCGACCTGCCGACCGTGACCGGGACCGAGAACATCCTCCTCGCCGCCGTCACGGCCGAAGGACGGACGGAGATCTTCAACGCGGCGCGCGAGCCGCACGTGCAGGACCTCTGCCGGCTGCTGATAGGGATGGGGGCGCGCATCGACGGCGTCGGCACCGAGCGCCTCATCGTCGACGGGACGAGGGAGCTGGGCGGCGTCGAGCACACCGTGATTGCCGATTACCTCGAAGCCGGCACCTACGCCATCGCGGTCGCCGCCGCCGGCGGCGAGCTGAGGATCGAGTGCACGCGCCCCGAGGACCTGCAGCTGCTGCTGCTGAAGCTCGAGCAAGCGGGCGCGCACGTGCAGGCCGGCGCCGACTGGTTCCGCGTCGGCCGCCAGCTCAAGACTCCGCTGCGCCCGATCGACATGTCGACGTGGACCTACCCCGGGTTTCCGACCGACCTCCAGGCGCAGTACATGGCGCTGATGACTCAGGCCGTCGGCGAGAGCGTCATCTCCGAGTACGTGCACGAGAACCGCTTCCAGCACGTGCGGGAGCTGGCGAAGATGGGGGCCGGGATCACGGTCGAGGGCCGGCTCCACGCCATCGTGCACGGGCCGGCGCGGCTGCACGGCACGGACGTCGCCATCCCCGACATCCGCTCGGGCGCGGCGCTCGTGATCGCGGCGCTCTGCGCCGAAGGCGAGAGCCTCCTGCGCAACGCTTGGCACGTGGAGCGGGGCTACGAGGACCTGGTCGGCAAGCTGTCGTCGGTCGGCGCCGAGATCCAGAGCGTGAGCGTCGACTCGGAGGCGGCGGCCGGCCACCGTACGTACGAATGAGGTCGATCCTCTCCCGGAAGATCGGGATCGACGCGGGCACGACAGCGGTTCGCATCTACGTCAAGGGCGAGGGTGTCGTGGTCAACGAGCCGGCCCATGGGCGGGAGCTGTGGAACCTCCACCAGCTCATCGGCAAGGGGCAGGCGCGACCGCGGCTCTTCCGGCCCGATGTGGTCTTGTCGGTGCCCTCGGCGGTCACGTCCGGCGAACGCCGCGCGGTCACGGAGGCTGCGATCGCGGCCGGGGCGCGGCAGGTGTGGCTCATCGACGAGCCGCTCGCCGCGGCCATGGGGGCGGGGCTCGCCATCGGCGGCCCGCGCGCGTGCGCCATCTGCGAGGTCGGCGCCGCCACGACCGAGATCGGAGTCTTCTTCATGTCGGGCACGGTCGTGGAGCACTCGATCCCGGTCGGGGGCAACGCGCTGGACCAGGCGATCGCCACCGCTTTCGGCGTGGACGCGGCCACGGCCGAGGCCGCGAAGATCGCGGTCGGCTCCGCCCTCGCGATGGAGGAGCCGTTGCGCACCGTCCTCAACGGAGTCGAGGTGTCCTCCAACGACGTGGCCGGCGCCATCGCCGAGCCGCTGCGCGCGGTCGCCGACGCCATCCGTCACGTTCTGGACCAGACGCCGCCGCGGCTCGCGGCCGACGTCCGCGACGGCGGGCTGATGCTGTCGGGCGGCGGCGCGCAGCTGCGAGGCCTGGACCGCTACCTGGCGGAGCGAACAGGCCTGACGGTCATGGTCGCCGACGAGCCCCAGACGTCGGTTGTGCGCGGGACCGGGCTGGCGCTGGAGAGCTTCGAGGTCCTCAAGCGCAACTTCACCTACGTCCGCTGATATCCCCACGAAATCCGAGGCTTCGCCTGTGATTTCGTGGGGACCCCTCTCGTGAACAACCAGCAGATCGCCGTCGACGGCTCCGGCCTCGAGCGACCGCGGGCCGGGGTCGGCGTCTACACCGCGCAGATCCTCCGCGCGATGTCCGTCGACCGGCCGGACTGCCGCCTGACCGTCTACGGCCCGCGCGGCGGCTCCGTATACGTCCCCATCGCCTCGTACGAGCTGATGCCCCGGATGCGCTTCTTCGGCCGTCACCTGCAGTGGCCGGCAGCGGTCCGAGCGGCCCGGCCGGACGCCTATTTCGGTCCCGCGGGCGCGTTGCCGCTGGGCCGCGTCGGCGTCCCGTCGGCGATCACGATCCACGACCTGGCGATCTACCGCAACCCGCGCTGGTTCCCGGGGGGGCAGCCGCTCAGCACCCGCTTCGTGGTCCCCCGGTCGGTGCTGCGCGCCGACATGCTGATCGCCGTCTCGGAGAACACGGCGCGGGACATCGTCGACATCTTCGGTGTCGAACGGAAGCGGATCGCGGTCGTGCCGCACGGCATCTCGCCGAGGTTCAGGCCGATGGCGGCCGACGAGCTCGCCGAGGCGCGGGCCAGGCTGCGCCTGCCCGAGCGTTACATCCTTTTCGTGGGCACGGTCGAGCCGCGCAAGAACCTGGACACGCTGCTCGACGCCTGGGTGCAGATGCGCGACCGTCCCGACCTCGTCGTCGTCGGGTCGTGGGGCTGGTCGTACGAGCCGATGCGAGAGAAGATGGCGCGCCTGGGGCCGCGGCTGCATCACCTGGACTCGGTCGACCCCGAGGAGCTGCCGGCCATCTACAACCTGGCCCGGGCGCTGGCCCACCCGGCCTGGTACGAGGGCTTCGGGCTGCCGCCGCTCGAGGCGATGGCCTCGGGGACGCCGGCGGTCGTTTCGGACACGTCGAGCCTGCCCGAGGTCGTGGGCGATGCCGCGCTCGTAGTGGCCGCCGGCGACGTCGAGGCGTGGCGCAAGGCCCTCGAGCGCGTCATCGCCGACACCGACCTCGCCGCGGATCTTCGCCACCGTGGCATCCTCCGCGCCGCGCAGTTCAGCTGGGAGCGCGCGGCGCATCTCACGTGGCGCGTTATTGACGACGCTATCTCGCGGGCAAAAGCTCCCTGATCACCTCCGCGACGCCGGCCGCGGTCCGGTCCCACGTGAACTTCGCCGCCCGCGCCTTCGCCTTGCGCGCCAGCTCCTTGCGCAGCGCCTCGTCGCCCAGTGCGACCTTCAGTGTCGCCGCCAGTTCGTCGGGGCTCGACTGCGCGTGGAAGTACAGCGCCGCGTCGCCTCCCACCTCCGGCAGGGACGAGGTCTTGGCGGCGACGACCACCTTGCCATGCGCCATCGCCTCGAGCACCGGCAGGCCGAAGCCTTCGTACAGGCTCGGCACGATCACGGCCGCCGCGCGCCTGTACAGACCCTCGAGTACGGCCGGATCGACGAGGCCGAGCACCCGGCAGCGGGCCGAGTTGCGCAGGCGCGCGGTCAGCATCACGTCTCTTTCGGGGCCAGCGACGACAAGGGTCACGCCGTCGAGCCTCTCGACCGCCTCGAGCGCCGCCGCCTGGTTCTTGCGCGGCTCGACCCGGCCGACCTGAAGGATGAACTCACCATCCACGCCAAGCTCCGCGAGCCGCGCGGCCGGCGCGGCGGACGTCGAGGGCGGGGCGATGCCGAGCGGCACGACGCGCACGCGCTGGGGCGCGACACCGTGGAGCTCGATCAGGTCCTGGCGTGTCGCCTCGGAGATGGCGATCAGCAGCTTCGACCGCATGACCGCCCATCGGGTGGTGAGCTGGAGATACGCGCGATCGCGGGCCGTGTAGGCGGCGGGGTAACGCTCGAAGGCGAGGTCGTGGACGACGGTCAGCACGCGGCCGGGCCAGGCGAAGGGCACGACGTGGCCCGGGACGAAGAGCAGGTCGGGCCGCTCGCCCGCAAGCGCGATCGGGAGCCGCAG
>JBKPCW010000133.1:0-8376 GCA_046727555.1 Candidatus Dormiibacterota bacterium
GGTCAGTCCGAAGAGGCCGCCGAGCGCGATCCCGTTGGAGATCATCACCCACATCACCGGGAGCCCGAAGAAGACGCCAAGCGCGAAGGCGATCATCGAGACGTAGATGTTGTTGACCATGATCAGGCCCGCGATCTGGACGCGCTCGTTGGGCGGGATGTTCGTCCACAGCTGATGGTGGTGGACCTGGTCGATCAGGCGCGGGTCGGCGATCGCGTAGGCCGCGTCGGGATTGGCCAGGACGACGAAGAAGGCGACGAAGGCAGGCACGAACATCATCGCCCCGGCCGCCAGGAGATACGGCCACGCCTCGCGGTACGTGCGAGGAAGCGTCTCCACATAGAAGCGCTTGATGCGTTTCCACACCTCGCCGCCCCGCCGGTAGACGATGCCGTGGCCGCGGGCCACGAGCCCGTTGAGGTACCGGTGCACCGGCTCGCCGGGCCAGTCCCGTTGTGCTCGGGCGAGGTCGGCGGTGGCGCGCCGGTAGAGGGCCGCCATGGTCAACACCTGAGCGGGGGTGAGCGCGTTCAGGTGGCCGGCTCCGGCGCGTGCCAGCAGGTCCTCGAGCCGGTTCCAGTCGTAGCGGCGCATGGCGACGAAGTCTTCAGCGCGCACGGCTAGGACAATAACGAAGAATGAGCACGCCGCTTCCGGACAGTGAGCTTGTCGTCGCGACGCCGGAGCGTGTCTCGTTCGACTACCAGGTCGCGGGCCTGGCGACGCGCGCCATCGCCCAGCTGGTCGACCTGTTGATCCTGGCCTTCGTCCTCGCCGGCGTGTACTTCTTCGCCATCGCGATCGGCACCGCGGGCCAGGACGTGGTCGCCTACCTGATCGCGATCATCGGCACCTTCGTCGTCATCTTCGGCTACTTCTGGTCGTGCGAGGCCTTCTGGTCGGGACAGACGGTGGGCAAGAAGATCTTTCGCCTGCGGGCGGTGGGCGACCGCGGCGAGCCGATGACTTTCATGCAGGCCGGCATCCGCAACATCGTGCGCATCGTCGATTTCTTCCCGTACGGCTACGGCGTCGGCCTGGTGGTGCTCTTCATCAACGGCCGGGGCAAGCGCCTCGGCGACCTCGCGGCCGGCACGATCGTGGTCAAGGACTCCGACTATCTGCCGTTGTGGAAGGTGCCAGGCGGCCGGCCGTCAGATCCCCCGCCGCCTCCCGTCCCGGCCGCGGCGGCCCTTGCCCCGGCCAGCTCCTCCGAGCTGATGCTGCGCCGGCTCGACCCGGAGCTGCGACGGTTCGTCGCCCTCTACGCCCGTCGCCGGCCCGAGCTGCCTCCACCCCTTCGGGCGCAGCTGGCGGGGCAGGTGCAGGCGAGCCTGCAGGCGGCGGCGCCCGACGTTTTCGAGCAGTACGGACCGCTCGCGGCGCTGGATTACCTCGCCGACCTGGAGCGTCAGTAAAGCCAGGCTCGGACCTGGTCCTCGGTGAGGTTGCCGCCCGTCAGGATCGTGGCCACGCGTTTGCCCGCGAGCTCGCTTGCCCGATCCGCGATGGCGGCGAGCCCCGCCGCGCCCGAGGGTTCGACGACGAGGCCCGCATCCAGGAACAGGCGCCGAGTCCAGGACCGCATGGCTTCGTCGCTCACCAGCATCACCTCGTCGACCGTGGACAGGGTCAGCTCGACCGCCGCCGGCACTGGCACGCGCACCGCGATGCCGTCGGCGATGGAATCGCTGGGCGCGTCAACCGGCCTGTGTGCCTTCCACGACAGCGCCATCGACGGCGCGCCCTCGGCGCAGACCGCGATCACGCGCGTGCGTGGAGACGCGTGCTTGATCCAGGTGCCGATGCCGTTGACGAGCGAGCCGTTGCCGAGCGGCACGAAGACGGCGTCGAGTGGCTCAGTCGATTCCGTCAGCTCGATTCCGATCGTGCCCGCGCCTTCGCCGATGGCCCCGAGGAGGCCGTCCTCGATGAACAGCTCGCCGTGGGTCTCGGCGTGGCGGCGCGCCGCGGCCTTGGCGTCGTCGAAGTCACCGACCTCGAGCTCGATCTTCGCCCCGAGGTTGCGCATGCGCTCGAGCTTCAACGGGCTGGCCTTGTGCGACGCGTAGACGGTCAGGCGTACGCCGCGCTTCCGGCATGCGTAGGCCATGCCCTGGCCGAAATTGCCCGCGCTGGCGCAGACGAGCGGTCGGGTGCCGGCGCCAAGTTGGTGAAGCAGGTAGTCGGTGCCCCGGCCTTTGAAGCTGCGGATGGGGTTGACGCACTCGACCTTGAGCAGCGTCGGCACGCCGAGGCGGGCGCTCAGAGGCTCGCAATCGAACTGGGGCGTGTATAGGAAAACAGGGTCGATGACGCCGGCGGCTTCGCGTATGCCGGTGATCGATATCGACTCGTCCACGGCAGAGACAATAGACGCCACCCCGGGGGTAGTCAGGGCGGCGTCGTGACGCTCACCAGATAAAACGCCGACCGACTGTAAAAGGTACGGCCGGCCTTGCAAAACCAGCCGGGCTCGGTCCAGAGTCATTCCCGATGCCGAAGTCCACCACCACCTTCGTCTGCACCGAGTGCGGCGGCGAGAGCCTGCGCTGGGCGGGCCAGTGCCCGCACTGCCACGCGTGGAACACGCTCCAGGAGTTCCAGGTCCGGAAGGCGGCGAAGGAGACGCGGCCGAGACCCGTCCAGCCGGCGCGTGCCGTCGCCCTGACGGAGCTGGGATCGGAAGACGCCGCCCGGGTGAGGCTGGCCTGGGGCGAGCTCAACCGGGTGCTCGGCGGTGGCATCGTGGCCGGCAGCCTGGTCCTGATCGGCGGCGAGCCCGGCGTCGGCAAGTCGACCCTGCTCATGCACGCGGCGGCCCAGGTCGCGCGGACCGGGAAGGTCCTCTACGTGTCAGGCGAGGAGTCCGGCCAGCAGGTCCGCATGCGCGCTCAGAGGCTCGGGGCGCTCGAGCCGCGCATCCTCCTCCTGGCCGAGAACGACCTCGACGCGATCTGCGAGGTCATCCGGAACGAAGCGCCAAGCCTGGCCATCATCGACTCCATCCAGACCGTGACCGACGCCGGCTACGAGGGCAGCGCCGGAAGCGTGACCCAGGTCCGCGAGTCGGCCGCCCGGCTGATGCGGCTGGCCAAGGAGATCGGGGTTCCGATCTTCCTCGTGGGCCACGTCACCAAAGACGGTTCGATAGCCGGACCGCGGGTCCTGGAGCATATCGTTGACACCGTGCTCTACCTCGAAGGCGACCGCCGCCAGGAGCTTCGCCTGCTGCGGGCCACGAAGAACCGCTTCGGGTCCGCGGAGGAGATCGGCGTCTTCGCCATGGGGGAGAGCGGGCTCGAGGAGGTCCCCGATCCGTCAGCGGCGATGCTCGCCTCCGGCGCGGTGTCGGCGCCGGGCACGGTGATCGTGTCGGTGCTCGAAGGCACGCGGCCCCTGCTGGTCGAGGTCCAGAGCCTCGTCAACACGACCCAGAACCATCCCCTGCGCAGGATCGCCAACGGTCTCGACGTCAACCGTCTGCACATGATCCTGGCCGTGCTCGAGAAGCGCATGAGGCTCTCGTTCGGGCAGAAGGACGTCTTCGTCAGCGTGGCGGGCGGCATCCGCATCACGGAGCCGGCCGCCGACCTCGGTCTCGCCCTGTCGATCGTCAGCAACGAGAAGACCAGGCCAATGCCGGACGGCATGGTCGTGATCGGAGAGCTGGGATTGTCGGGCGAAGTGCGTCGCGTCGGCCACCTCGAGCGCCGCCTGCAGGAGGCGGCGCGGCATGGCCTGACGCGCGCTTTGATTCCGGCCGGCTCGCGGGCCGGCCGGCCTTCCGGCCTCGACGTGGTCGAGGTCCGGTCGGTGGCGGAAGCGGTTGCCGCCGCCTTTTCTTCACCAATCAAGTCCGGCGTATTCATAGAGGAGGCGGAAGTCCCCGTCTCTTGAGGAGGTAACCCGTGAAGCGTTCCGAGAATCTCGCCCGATGGCTTGGGGCGGGGCTCGGAGTGATCGGTGGTTTTCTGCTCGGTTATTTCATGGTCCGGGGCATTCCGAGCGCGCACCCGGGCTGGGCGATCATCGGGCTGACGACCCTGGAGGGCTTGATCTTCGCGTACCTCGGCACGCCCTACCTGCTGGGCGGGTGGCGCGGGATCAACTTCCGGCTGACCAGCACTCCGCTGCCCGACCTGTTGAGCGGCGTCCTCGGCATGATCGTCGGCCTCGTCATCGCGGTTCTCATCGGCGCGTTCGTGCGCGACATTCAGCCTTACGGCATCTGGCTTTCCGCGGTGCTTGCCCTGCTGCTCGCCGTCCAGGGGGCATCCGTCGGCCTGACCCGGCGGGCGGAGCTGACGTCGCTGTTCTTCGGCGGCGCTCGCGAGCCCGACAAGAACCACCGGGTGCCGGGCGTATTGCTCGACACGTCCGTGATCATCGACGGCCGCATCTACGACATCGCCAAGACCGGCTTTCTCGACATGCCCCTGATCACCCTGAGCTCGGTTCTGCGCGAGCTCCAGGCCGTGGCCGACTCGGCCGACGTCACACGGCGGCGGCGCGGTCGCCGCGGACTCGACGTTCTGACCGAGATGCAGAAGGAGCCGGCGATCGACCTCCAGGTCACCGAGGACGAGTCGCCGCCCAACGGCGACATCGACAACCACCTCGTGCGCACGGCCAAGCGCAAGGGCTGGGCGATCATGACCAACGACTTCAACCTCAACCGGATCGCGCGCCTCGAAGGCGTGACGGTGCTTAACCTGAACGACCTCGCGCAGGCGATGCGACCCGTCGCCATCCCGGGCGAAGAGATCGTCGTCACCGTGGCGCGCGAAGGCAAGGAGCCGGGACAGGGAGTCGGCAGCCTCGACGACGGCACCATGGTGGTGATCCAGAACGGACGGCGGCTGCTCAACCAGACGATCACCGCGGTCGTGACCTCGGTGATCCAGACGTCGGCCGGACGGATGATCTTCGCCGAACCGAACGGAGGCGAATCCCGACGTAGTCCGAGCCGGTCGAAGCGCGAGGAGAAGCCGACCGATGCCTAGCGTCGGCGCGATCGTCGCGGCTGCGGGCACCGGTTCGCGGCTGGGCCGGGGCAGCAAGGCGCTTGTCCGCCTCAACGGCAAGACGACCCTCGCGCGCGTGCTCGAGCTTTTCCTGGCCCTCGACGAGGTCGACCGGATCGTCGTCGTCGGGCCGCCGAGCCGGCTCGAGTCGGCCGAGAGAGAGGTCGAAGCCCTGCGCCCCCGGAAGCCCGTGGTCGTCCGCGCCGGAGGTGAGAGCCGTCAGGACTCCGTGCGCACGGGCCTGGCCGCGCTGGGCGACTGCGATTACGTGCTGGTGCACGACGCGGCGCGCCCTCTTGCGACCGCGGCGCTCGTGCGCCGCGTCCTGGCCGCGGCGATGGAGAGCGGCGCCGCCTTCCCGGCGATCAGCCCGCGAGACGCCGTCAAGCGGGTCGAAGGCAACCGGCTGGTCGAATCGCTCGACCGGTCGTTGATCGTGCTCGCCCAGACGCCGCAGGGCTTTGCGTACGAGCTGCTGGCCCGCGCGCACCGCGAGGCGGCGGACGCGGGGCTCGTCGGCGACGACGACGCGCAGCTCGTGGCGGCGACCGGTCACGTCGTTTCGGTCGTCCCGGGCGAGCCGGCGAACATCAAGCTGACGACCCCCGAAGACCTCGAGGTGGTCGAAGCGCTGATCCGGGAGCACGAGACCTCTCCCCGGTGAGGGTCGGCATCGGCTACGACGTGCACCCGCTGGTCGCGGGGCGGCCGCTGGTGCTGGGCGGCGTGCACGTCGACCACCCGACCGGCCTCGACGGTCACTCCGACGCCGACGTGCTCACGCACGCCGTGATCGACGCGGTGCTTGGCGCGGCGGGCCTGGGCGACATCGGGACGCACTTTCCCGCGGACGACGCGCGGTTCGAGAACGTCTCGAGCCTGGACTTGCTGTCGACGGCGGTGACGGCGGTGCGCGATGCGGGCTACCGCGTGGTCAACGTCGACTGCACCGTGATCGCGCAGGAGCCGCGATTGCAGCCACACGTCGCCGCGATGATCGCGAACCTCGAAGCGCGGCTCGACGGCGCGGGGGTGAACGTGAAGGGAAAGTCGCCGGAAGGGCTCGGGGCGCTGGGGGCATCCGCCGGCATCGCGGCCCAGGCAGTCGCGACAATCGAAGACCTCTGAATCCGAACGTTTTGCGCAAAACGTGCGTATCAGGTAGCGCGATCCGGCTCGATTCGGCCAAAACGTGCGGATCGCCTGAGGCATCGTGGCGACGCGGGACTCTAAACACCGTTCGAGCTTGCTCGGCGACACTTAATTCGTGACCCTCCGGCTGCACAACACCCTCACCGGCGCCAAAGAGGAATTCACGCCGCTCGAGAAAGACCACGTCCGCATGTACACCTGCGGGCCGACGGTCTGGAACTACGCCCACGTCGGCAACCTGCGCGCGTTCCTTTTCTACGACCTGGTGCGCCGGCACCTGCGCGTCAGCGGCTACCAGGTCACGCACGTCATGAACCTGACCGACATCGACGACCGCATCCTCGACCAGGCCAGGCACGCGGGCGTGACCATCGCCGAGTACGTCAAGCCCTATGTCGAAGCCTTCTTCGAGGACATGGCCACCGTGCGCGCCGAACGGGTCGAGCAGTACCCACGCGCCACCGAGCACATCCCGGAGATGGTGGACATGATCTCCGGGCTGCTCGCGAACGGCAGCGCGTACGTCGCGGACGGCGACGTCTATTTCCGGATCGCGAGCTTCCCGAAGTACGGCGAGCTGTCGCACCTCGACCGCGCCGGCCTGAAAGCCGGCGTCCGTGTGGCCACGGACAAGTACGAGAAGGAGTCAGTCAGCGATTTCGCCCTCTGGAAGAAGTCGCATCCCGGCGACGAGGAGCTAGGCGCGTCATGGGACGCGCCCTTCGGCAAGGGCCGGCCGGGCTGGCACATCGAGTGCTCCGCCATGAGCAGGCGCTATCTCGGCGACACGCTCGACATCCACGCGGGCGGCGTCGACCTGATGTTCCCCCACCACGAGAACGAGATCGCGCAGTCCGAGGCCGCCAACCACAAGCAGTTCGCGCGCGTGTGGCTGCACTCGGAGCACCTGGCGGACGCAACGGGGGAGAAGATGTCGAAGAGCGCCGGCGGCTTCACCACGCTGCGCGACCTCACCGCCGCCGGGCATGACCCGCTGGCCATCCGCCTGTTCCTGATCGCCAACGCCCATTACCGCTCGAAAGTCCGCCTGAGCCCCGAGGCGCTGCATGCGGCGGCGGAGCAGGTGCGCCGGCTGCGCGAGTTCGCCGACCGGGTCCTGAGGACCGCGCCGGCGGCCGCCGACAACAGCGAGCTCGCGGAGCGGACGGCGGAGGTGCGCGTCTCTTACCGAGACGCGCTCGACGACGACCTGAACCTGCCGTTCGGCCTGGGCCTCGTCTTCGATCTCGTCCGCGAGGCCAACGCGGCCCTCGACGCCGGGCGCGTGGGCGCCCTCAACAAGGCCTCGCTGCTCGCGCTGCTCGACGAAGTCGACGCGCACCTCGACGTCATCCGGGCCGAGGAGCCAGGCCTCGCCGACGAGGTCGAGCGCCTGATCGCCGAGCGCGAGGACGCTCGCAAGGCGCGCGACTTCGCCAGGGCGGACAGGATCCGCGACGACCTCCGTGCGCGGGGCATCGCACTCGAGGACTCGAAGGACGGCGTTCGCTGGAGGCGGATCGCGGCTACGCCGGCAGAGCGGTCCTGACCTTCCCGGTCTCGAGGTCGTGGTAGTGGCGCGGGATCCGCGTCACGTTCTTGCCGAACAGGACGAGCTCCCACGCCGGATCGCCGATCCCCTGCTGGCTGTGGATATCGCCCGGCGGGTCCGGCCACGTCACGAACGAGCCGGGCTCGAGCTCTCTCTCGTAGAGCAGGGAGACCTTGCCGTCCTCGGTCTTGTAATGGCGATACCGGTCGCGGCCTCGGACCACGCAGGCGACGCCCCATGAACCGTGGTCGTGCACCGGTGTCTCCTCCGCGGCTGAGAACCTAGCGAGCATCAGTGTCAGCCCGTCCTCGTCGGTCTGCAGGATCGTGAAGGTCGAGTCGCCGCCGTGGAGGCTCTGCATCTCCGCGTCGGGCACGAAGCCCGGCCGGCTCGACTGCTCGGCGAGCAGGCGGCCGACGGCGTCAAGGCCTTTGCCCGTCGCGAGCAGCTCACGGGCCCTGGCCATGAACTCTGCGACCATCGCCTTAGTGTGATCATCCACGGGCGGACCGCCGTCCTCGAGGCGGCTCGGGCCGGGCGGGTGGCGAAGGTCTACCAGGCCGCCGGCCTCGGGCACGATCCGCGCCTGGAGGAGCTGGCGCGAATCGCGAAGGTCGAAGTCGTGCCGCCGGCGCGCCTCGACGC
>JBKPCW010000134.1:0-11878 GCA_046727555.1 Candidatus Dormiibacterota bacterium
CCTCATGGCTGACCGCGAGGATGCCTCGCAGCTCGCCGCTGGCGGCCTCGTCGAACGCCGCGTTGATGTCCTCGGCGGTCGCGGACTTGCCGATCTGCGCCGTGAGGTCGACGACGGACACGTCGAGGATCGGCACACGGAAGGAGAGGCCCGCGAACTTGCCCGCCAGCTCGGGTATGACCTCGGCCACCGCACGATTTGCGCCGGTCGAGGTCGGGATGATGTTGTCTGCGGCCGCCCGCGCCCGGCGCAGGTCTTTGTGCGGGAGGTCTTGAAGCTTCTGGTCCGCCGTGTAGGCGTGGATCGTCGTCATCATGCCGCGCTCGATGCCGAACGACTCGTGGAGCACTTTGGCCAGGGGCACGAAGCAGTTGGTGGTGCAGCTGGCGTTCGAGATCACGTTGTGCTTTGCCGAGTCGTAGCCCTTGTGGTTGACGCCCATGACGATCGTGTAGTCCTGGTTCGTCGCGGGGGCCGAGATGATGACCTTCTTCGCGCCGCCCTTGTCGATGTGGACGCGCGCCTTGCTGGCGTCGGTGAACAGCCCCGTCGACTCGACGACGACGTCGACGCCGAGGTCCTTCCAGGGGAGCTCCGCAGGGTCCCTGTGGTTGAGGAATTTGACGTTGTGGCCGTCGACGTGGATCGTGTCACCGTCGGCCTTGACCGCGGGCGCGAACGTGCCGAGAGCGGTGTCGTGCTTCAGCAGGTGCGCGAACGTCTTGGCGTCACCGATGTCGTTGACCGCCACGACCTCGAAGTCAGGCTTGAGGTCCCAGGCGGCTCGATAGATGTTCCGGCCGATGCGGCCGAAGCCGTTGATTCCAACTTTCAATGCCATGGCCGAAATGTTAGGCGGAGCGGCGTTCGTCCTTCGAGGGCCGGGAGTCTCCGTTGGAGCGGGCCAGCTGCTGGATGCGGCGCAGCCGGTGATTGACCGCGGACTTCGAGAGCTTCATGCGCCCCGCCAGCTCGCCGAGGTTCAGCTCTGGGTTCTCGCGCCGCCACCTCGCCATCTCGCGCAGGGCCGGCGGCAGCCCGTTGAGCCTGCCCTCCGCATCCAGGGTCTCGATGGCAGCCGCCTGGCGCAGGCCCGAGCCGATCGTCTTGCCGATGTTGGCGGTCTCGAAGTTCAGACGCCTGTTGACCTCGCCGCTCACCTCGCGCACGACGCGAACGTTCTCGAACTCGATCACCGCCCGGTTGGCGCCCATCAGCGAGAGCAGGCGGACGATGCCGTCTCCGTCCTTGACGTAGACCACCGACTGCCCGCCGCGCTGGGTCGTTCCCGCCTTCACGCCCGCGGCCTCGACCAGGCCTGCGATCGCCGAGGCCCAGGAAGCGGTCGGGGCGACGAACTCGAGGTGATAGCGGCTGCTCGGAGCGTTGACCGAGCCGCATCCGAGGAACAGCCCGCGCAGCATGGCCTTGCGGTCACAGGCCGCCTCGGGGACGGCCTGCACCGGCGATTGGGAGAACTTGGGAACCAGCTCGTTCGGCAGCGCCAGCTCGATGAAGAAGGACATCCGCTTGCGCGTCTTGACAGCCTGGTACTTGGCGTCCATCCGGGCGACGGCGCGGCCGAGGCGCACCACCTTGCGGGCGACGGCGTTGCGCAGCAGCGAGAAATAGGCCGAGCGGCCGCGCTGGCTTCCCAGCAGCCTGCCGCGCGAGCCGTAGTAGACGCCGAGCAGTTCGCTCAGCTGACAGCAGGGCCGCGCCGGTAGAAGCCCCGCCATCTCGTTCTTGACATCGGCCGAGAACGAAATCGCGCGTACCTCCAGGAGGTTTATTAACCTCCCCCCTTTATCCAATCGAGTCTAACGCGCGACCGGGCGGCAACGGTCCACTCGCGCGACAATTCTTTTCGTGCCCGAGATGCGCATGATCGAGGCGGTGCGCGCGGCCATCACCGAGGAGATGGAGCGTGACGAGCGGGTCCTCGTCCTGGGCGAGGACGTCGGCCGCAAGGGCGGCGTGTTCGGCGCCACCGACGGCCTGTATGCCCGCTTCGGCGAGTCCCGCGTGCTCGACACGCCGCTGGCCGAGTCGGCGATCGTCGGGGTCGCCATCGGGGCCGCGCTGAACGGCCTGAGGCCGATCGCGGAGATCCAGTTCGCCGACTTCATCCACACCGCCTTCGACCAGATCGTCAGCGAGGCGGCGCGGACGCGCTACCGCTCCAACGGCGACTGGTCGGTGCCGATGGTGATCCGCGCGCCGTTCGGCGGCGGCGTCCACGGCGGGCTCTATCACTCCCAGTCGATCGAGGCCTTCTACGCCCACGTGCCCGGCCTGAAGGTGGTCGTGCCCAGCATGCCCGCCGACGCGCACGGCCTCCTCAAGTCCGCCATCCGCGACCCGGATCCTGTCCTGTTCCTGGAGCACAAGAAGGTCTACCGGCTCGTGACCGAGGAGGTGCCGGACGGCGACCACCTGGTCGAGATCGGCCCGGCGGTGGTGCGGCGCGAGGGCGGCAACCTGAGCTGCTTCGCCTGGGGGCTGATGACGCACTACTGCCTGGAGGCGGCGCGGACCCTGGAGGCGGAGGGGATCAGCGTCGAGGTCGTCGACCTCCGGAGCCTGGCGCCGCTCGACCGGGAGACGATCCTGGCCTCGGTGGGCAAGACCGGCAAGGCCATGGTCGTCCACGAGGACAACCTGACCGGCGGATTCGGCGCCGAGGTGTCCGCGATCATCTCGGAGCACGCATTCGAGGACCTCGACGGACCGGTCGTGCGTGTGGCGGCGCCCGACATCCCGGCCATGCCCTTCAACACTCCGCAGGAGGAGTTCTTCATGCCGAGCCCGGCCAGGATCGCCGAGGCGGCGCGGAAGCTTGCCGCCTACTAGGCGCGCCGCGGCGCGAGCCCGGACGGTGGCGGTGCCGGAGATCTCCAAGGAGGAGTATGCCCTGCGCCGGGAGAGCGTCGCCGCCGGCATGGAGGCCGCCGGCCTCGACGCCATGTGCGTGTTCTACCCGGCGCGGGTCGCGTACCTGACCGGCTTCCACCACATCCCGACCGAGCGGCCGATCGCCCTCGTCGTCGGCTCGAGCGGCGAGTCGTCGATCGTCGTTCCCGCCGTCGAGAAGGAGCACGCCGAATCGGCGACCTCGGTCGACCAGGTCCGCGTCTACTTCGAGTACCCCGGCGCCGAGCACCCCATGGAGATGGTCGCCGCGACGCTGGCGGAGATGAACGCCCGGCCGGAGCGGACCGGCGCCGACCACGACGGGTACGTGCCGTACTGGGGCTACCGCGGTCCGCGCCTCAGCGACCTCACCGGGGTCGAGCCGCTCGACTCGGAGCTCATCGTGGAGTCGCTGCGGCGGGTGAAGTCAAAGGCGGAGCTGGCTTGCATCCAGCTCAGCTGCGACTGGGCCGTGCGCGGCCACCGCAGGATGCAGTCGGCCATCGAGGTCGGCAAGACTGAGATGGAGTGCTACACGCCGCCGGCGACGGAGACGCTCTTCGAGATGGTGCGCGAGATGCCTGGCTGGCGCCCCAAGGGATTCGACGGCACCGGCTTTGTCGCCATGTTCGTCGGCGGCCGCTCGACGGCCATGCCGCATGGCTTCGTCAAGGGCCACGGCATCCAGCGCGGCGACGTGCTGGTGAGCGGGGCGGCCGCGGACATCGACGGCTACCACAGCGAGCTCGAGCGGACCATGATCGTCTGCGAGCCGACCCCGGAGCAGGAGAAGGCCTTCGCCGCCATGCTGGCCCTGCAGACGCGCGCCATCGAGACGATGGCGCCCGGCGTGCCCGCGGGCGAGGTCGAGCTGGCGACCGTCCGTCTGGCCGAGGAGCTGGGGGTGGCCGGCAACCTGCGTCACCACGCCGGCCATTCGATCGGGCTCGAGGGCCACGAGGCGCCGTTCCTCGACCGGGGCGACGACGCCGTGCTCGAGCCCGGCATGGTGTTCACCGTCGAGCCAGGGGTCTACATCAAGGAGCTGGGCGGCTTCCGGCACTCGGACACGGTGGTCATCACGGAGGACGGCCGGCGGGTCATGACGGACTATCCGCGGGAGCTGAAGGACCTGATAGTCGGCGGCTAGACTCCCGCCGCGGCCGCGACGTCCGGGTGCAGGACGTGGCTGCTGACCAGGTGCAGGATCGGCACGCCGTGGTTGACGCGATGGCGGACGCGGTCGAGAGCGACCGGCGGCAGGGCGTCCTGCTCACCGCTGAGGACCACCGTCTCATGCGGCCTCACCTCGGCCCAGACGCGGCCGATCGCGTCGCGCGGCAGGCTGCCCGGCACGTAGACGTAGCGCCGGTGCGGCACCTTGTGCCGCGACTGCATCTCCGCGCGCGTGAACGCGTCCTGGGCGACGTAGTCCTTCAGGTACGGGTCGCTGACCTCCCACAGCTCGGCCGGTCCGGGGGGCGCCTGGCCGCGGTATAGGAACACCGCTCGTCTGCCGTGCGCGGCGTAAATGCCCTCGTCGATGACCGCGTCGGCGGCGTTCTGATCCCGGGGCAGCACGATCAGCACGTCGGCCGGCTCGCGCTGGAACTGCATCGCGATCGACCGCGCGGCGAGGTCTGGGCGGTAGGGCAGCGGGAAGACGGCAGGCCGCCGCCGGTGCGCTCGGTTGTACGTCCAGAGCCCGATCGCGACGCCGAGCAGCGTCAGGCCTCCCCCGAACGCCGTCGCGTAGGGCTTGAAGACGAGGTTCACGCTCCAGCCGACGACCGTCAGCGCGGTCGTCGCCAGGCCGACGGCGAACCACAGCCGCCCGCGGAGCGCGTTTTCGAGGCGCAGCTCGCGCCAGCGGATGACGTCAAGCGAGACGTTGGTCAGGATGAACGATCCGAGCAGGCCGAAGGCGTAGAGGTCGCCCAGGAAGACGGCCGCGATCGGGCTCTGGCCCGCGATGTACACGAGAACCAGCGGCGGACCGACCGCGGCCAGGATCGCGATGTGGGGCGTGCGCCTCCAGGCGTTCCGCATCTCGATGATGCGCGGCAAGAAGCCCATGCGCGTGAGCGCCAGGAAGACGTGGTAGCCGCCGATGATCGCCGTGTTGCTCGCGAAGACGAGAAGGATCGACCCGCTGATGGCGACGTACGCGGCGAGCCAGTTGCCGCCGAACTGACCCGCGAGCAGCGAGAGGAGCTGGTTGACATGGTCCGGGCTGTTGGGGTCCGGAACGACGGTCGTCGACCACAGCGTGAGCAGCGGACTCGTGAGCGTCATCGTGAAGATGACGATGGCCATCGTCCGATAGGCGGTGAGCCGTCGCGGGGTGCGCATCGCGGGCGCGATCTGGGCCACGCTCTCGAGGCCGGAGAAGGCGAGGAATGCCGCGCCGAAGCCGGTGACGACAGTGAGCGGCGTCAGCACCGGCGGGCCCTGCCCGGCCGCGCGGATCGTCTCGACGATGCCGGCCGGCCCGAGGTGCACCGCGACCACGATCACGACGAGCAGCTGGCCGGCGGCGGCGACGACGGCCGCAACGAAGCTCACGGACGCGCTCTCGCGGATTCCATACACGTTGAGCGCCGCCAGGAGCGCGAGGGCGACGAGCGTTCCCGGCACCGCGTTCGCCCAGCCGGCGGCGGGAACCACCACGGCGAGGTACGAGACGCCGGAGAAAGCGCTGATGCCGGCGGTCAGGTAGTAGTCGACGATGATGAAGCACCCTCCGACGAGGCCGGCGAGTGGGTGCAGCGCGCGCGACGCGATCGTCACGACGCCTCCGCCTTCCGGGTTGCGCCACGTGACCTCGGCGTACTTCAGCGACAGCAGGATGAAGACGAACAACGTCATCAGGACGAAGATCGCCGCGCGCTTGTTGTAGCCGCTCGCGGAGAGGATGCCTGGCACGTAGTAGATGGACGTGCCGATGTCGGCGAAGACGATCGACCAGCACAGCAGCGGTCCGAGGTTCGCGCCGTGGACCTTGATCCGGCGCCTGGCGGCGGCGGGGGTGTGCATCAGGTCTCGGCGCGGACGTCGATGAGATGGTGGCGCAGCGCGTCCACGTCTCGGCGCAGCTGCGCGAGCGCGCGGTTGGCGGCACGGTCATCGAGCTCCATCGCGGCGACCGCGGCGAGGTAGAGCTCCGCGCGCTCGAGCTGGCGGACGGCCGCGCGCAGCACCTGGCGTTGCTCGTTCGCCGACCTCGAACCCGGCAGCTGGACGACCGCGTTGCGCATGCGTCCAACGTAGGAGGCGGGCCGTGAGGCATCCGTAGGGGCGCGGCCCAAAGCCGTATGGAACCTGTATGAGTTTCGGCTAACCTCGACCGGTGAGCGAATCGGTCGCCCGGCGAGGCCGCAGGCCGGGCGACCTTCGGATCGTGGTGCGTCGCCCAGCCAAGCTGCCCAGGACGCTCGGCCCGGGCGCTCTCTTCGCCGCCTGCTACGGCAACGTCGGCTCCAGCATCTACTACGCCCTCGGCGTCACCGCGGCGTTCGCCCTCGGCCTCACGCCGGTCGCGCTGATCCTGGCCGGATTCATCTTCGTCACCACCGCCCTCAACTACGCCGAGGGCACGGCCGCGCTGCCCCACGCCGGCGGGAGCTCGAGCTTCGCCCGGCGTGCGTTCAACCCGCCGATCGGGTTCATCGTCGGCTGGGTCCAGCTTCTCAACTACACCGCGACCGCCTCGATCTCCGCCTATTTCGCCATCGGCTACCTCGGCGTCTTCGGCAAGTACGTCCCCCTCTTCGACCTCCTTCGCCACAACGACGTGGCGCACGTGGCCGCGACCGTCGTGTTGATCGGCATCCTCATCGTGGTCAACATCATCGGCATCCAGGAGTCGAGCGTCCTCAACCTGACGCTCGCGTTCACCGACCTGATCACGCAGTTCGTGCTCGTGATCCTGGGCCTGATCCTGCTGCTGAACATCAACACCGTCATCAACAACATCCACCTCGGCGTGGCGCCGACGTGGGGCACCTTCCTCGCGAGCGTCTCGATCGCGATGGTCACGTACACCGGGATCGAGACCATCTCCAACCTCGCGGAGGAGGCGAAGAACCCCGGCCGCAACGTCCCGCTGGCGACGTGGTGGGTGATCATCGCGGTGCTGTTCGTCTCCGCGTTCCTGCCGACCATCGGCATGAGCGTCTTCCCGGTCCACTACGACCCGAACGCGCACTCGTGGGTCACCGACCTGGCGGTCAAGTACAAGGACGACCCCGTCGCCGGAATCGTGGGCGGCTTCGCCCAGGTGTCGGAGACGCTCGCGTTCTGGGCCGGCATCTGGGTCGGCATCCTCGCCTTCACGATCCTGGTCATCGCGACCAACGCCGGGCTGATCGGCATCTCGCGCCTCAGCTACTCGCTGGCCGGCGTCGACCTGCTGCCGCAACGGTTCGCGGCGCTGCACCCGAAGTTCAAGACGCCTTACATCTCGATCATCGTCTTCGGCATCGTGGCCGCGATCCTGGTCTTACCGGGCATCATCGTGCACGGTGCGGCGATCGACCTCATGGCCGCCGTCTATTCGCTGGCGGCCACCTTCGCTTTCTGCTCGGCGCACCTCTCGGTCATGCGCCTGCGCTTCATCGAGCCCGCACTCCATCGTCCGTACCGAATGCCCTTGAACATCAAGTTCGGGCGGGAGAGCATTCCGGTCCTCTCCCTTGTCGGCGCGCTGTTCATCGGCACCGTCTTCACGCAGCTCGTGTTCCAGAACATCTCGAACTCGACCTACATCTTCTTCGGCTGGCTCGCGGCCGGCGTGCTGACGTATGTCGCGTACCGGCGTTACCGGCACGAGCCGCTGTGGGAGCCGCTCGAGGTGCCGCCTCCGCACGAGCGAGAGATCGAGCACGTGCCATTCGAGAGCCTTCCCCGCAGCGCCCGCTACCGGATGGGCCGGCGCGAGCGCATCGCGGCCCACGCGGCGAGGCGGACCCACGTCCACGAGCGGCACCGCCCGGGCTGGCAGCTCGAGCTGGAGCTGTTCTTCGCCCGCCACGGAGCGATCCGCGGCGTGCTCATCGTGCTGGTCTTCGCCGGGATCAGCGGGCTCGCGGTCTTCGTCGACCTCTCGAACCTCGATCCGACCGGGGCCGGGATGGGCTGGTCCCCGGGCCTCGTCGTCGTGGCCTTCATCGCCGCCTATCTGCTGAACCGGAGCCACGCCGAGCAATAGCCGTGGCGGCGGCAGGGTCAGGCCTCGAGCCGGTACCCCACGCCCGGCTCGCTGACGATGTACCGCGGGTCCGCGGGGTCGTCGCCGAGCTTCTTGCGGATCTGCGCCACGACGTAGCGCGTGTTGTAGCGGTCGCCGACCGCGTACTCGCCCCACACCTGCCGCAGCAGCGTCGTGTGGCTGACGGGCTTGCCCGCATGCAGCGCGAGGTAGCGCAGCAGCTCGTACTCGGTCGGCGTCAGCCGCACCGGCGTGCCCCTGACCGAGACGAGCCTGCGCGCCAGGTCGATCTCCAGGTCGCCGGAGCGGATCACCGGCTCGCCTTCGGTCAGGTCGGCCTGGCGCCGAAGCACCGCGCGGATCCTTGCCACGAGCTCTTCGGTGCCGAACGGCTTGACGACGTAGTCGTCGGCGCCGGCGTCGAGCGCGCGCACCTTGTCCTTCTCGCCGGGCATGACGCTGACGACGATGACCGCGGCGCGCGTCGCCGGCCGCAGCGCCTTCAACGTCGCGAAGCCGTCCATGCCGGGACGGCCGAGGTCGAGGAGGATGACGTCCGGCCGCCACGCCGACGCCTCGCGCACCGCTTCCTCGCCGGTGCCGACGGCGTGAACGTCGAAGTCGTGGTAGCGCAGGCCGGCGCGCAGCGCGCGCTGCATCTCCACCTCGTCGTCCACGACCAGGACGCGTCCGCTCACTGGCGCGTGGCCACCGCCGCGAGCGGCAGGGTGAACTCGAAGCGAGGGCCTCGCCGCCGGTTCTCGGCATGGATCGTTCCCCCGTGCGCCTCGACGACACGCCGGGCGATCGCCAGGCCGAGACCCGTGCCCCGAGCGCGGCGCGTCCAGAACGTGTCGAACACGCGGTCCAGGTCGGCGAGCGGAATCTCCGGACCGTCGTTCTCCACCCAGCCCAGCACCTCTCCGTCGCGCGCCACCGCCCCGACCTCGATCCCACCGCGCTCGGACGCCCAGTCGAGCGCGTTCTCGAGCAGGTTCACGAGCAGGCGGCCGACCTGGGTCTCGTCGACGTCGATCGCGGGTAGGTCATCGGGAATGCGCACGACGACCTCGTGCCCCTTCATCTCGCCCCGCAGCTGGCGTGTCGCGGTCCCGACCAGGTCGGCGAAGCTGTGCGGTTCGCGGTCCAGGCCCACTCCTGCCTCCAGGCGCGACAGCGCGAGCAGCTCGCCGACCATGTGGTCGAGACGGGTCGCCTGACGGTCCATGTCGGACAGAAGCTCACGCTGCTCCTCCTCCAGGCCGGCGTTAGGCGCATTGAGCGCGGTCAGACCGGCCCGGACGGAGGCGATGGGACTTTTCAGCTCGTGAGACAGCGAAGAGAGGATGGCCGCCTTGAGCCGGTCCGACGCCTCCAGGCCGCGGGCGCGGTCCGCCTCGAGCGCGGCGCGCCTGCGGTCGAGGAGCAGGCCCGCGAGACCTATGAGCGCCGCCAGCATGCGCAGCTCGGCCTCGTCTTCGACCTCCGGTAGAAGGCTGACCGCCACCACCCCACTCGCCAGCGGCAGGTACGCCAGGCCGGGCGTGGCGCCGTACGTCTTCATCGGCACCACCGCGCCGCTCTTGATCGCGATGCCGATCGCCTGGCCTTTGTCGAAGGCCCATCGCGCCTGGTTGACCTCGTCCGCGGTCAGAGGGCTGCCGGCCAGCTGCCCCGCCTCCGTCACTACCGCGAAGCGCTCGACGGCGGCCAGCTTCTGGGCGCTGGCGGCGATCATCGCCAGGGCGTTGACCACGTCGTCGGTCCGCAGCATGGCCGTCGTCAGCTCGTACAGCGCTCGCGAGTCGGCGGCGAGAGCCTCGGCCGTCGCCTGGGAGCGCCGCAGTGACGCGGCGAGCTGGCTGGTGACGAGCGCGATCGCCAGGAGGACCACCAGCTCCAGGAGCTCGGCCGGCCCGCGGACCGTGAACGTGCCTACGGGCGGGACGAAGAAGAAGTCGTAGAGCAGGAACGCGGCGATGCTGGCAACGATCGCCGGCCCTCTGCCCCATCGCGCCGCGACCCACAGGACGAAGAGGAGGTAGAAGGCAGACAGGCCGGACACCGAGGCAAGCGATGTGACCGCGCCGATGGCCGCGGTGATTGCGACCGCGCCGCCGACCGCCACCCCGTAGGGAGCCGGTCGACGGGCGTTCATGACGCAGTCGAGTCTACGTTCCAGCGCAGGCCGGCCAGGACCTCACGCGGATCCGGCAAGCTCGAGTTCCTTCGCGCGGTTCGCGTAGCCGGGGTGCGAGGGCCTGGCGACCCGGTACCACGCCAGCGTTTCCGCGAGGGCGTCCTCGAGCGCGGAAGGCTCGAATCCCAGCTCCCGCCGGGCGCGGTCGATCGAATAGCCGGCGCCGCGGCGCGGGTCGGGCCCGTACGGGCTGGCGCCGTCTGGCATCTGGGCGAACGGGATGGGATGGACGCGCAGGGGCACCGCCAGCGCGCCGGCGATGCCTTCGAGCAGGTCGCGCAGGCTCCTGCCCTCGAACGAGACGTTGTACGCCCGATGATCGGTGACCTTGCGCAGGTCGCACACGAGCGCGCAGGCGAAGCCTATGTCTTTGACCCACGCGATCCCCGCCTGCCACTCGTACGTCTCCTCGGGCACCAGCACGGGGCCGCCGTCCGCGACGCGCTGGATGTAGGCGGCGATGCGAAGCGTGTGGTCGGCCGGACCGAAAACCGCCGGAGGACGCACGACGGTCCACGGAACCTCGTCGTGGCGGGTCAGCAGCGTCTCGCACCAGCGCTTGCCCTCGCGGTAGTCGAGCTCCGCCGGCGGCTCGCCCTCGAGGGGGACGAAGTCTTCCTCGCGCGCGGGCTTCCCGTGCAGGTCGGGGTAGACGCCCGTCGAGACGAATACGTAGCGCCGGCCGCCGAAGCGCCGCGCCACCATCTCCACCTCGTGGGGCCGATAGCAGGCGAGGTCGAGCACCACATCGGGCTGCGTCTGCTCGAGCGCGCGCGCCAGCTGCTCCTCGTCGGCGCGGTCGAACGCGACGTAGCTCGTGAACGTGCCATAGGGGCGCTCCTTGCGGCCGGCGGCGATCGTCTCCACGCCGCGCCGCATCAGCTCCTTGCACGCGGCGACCCCGATGAACCCGGCGCCGCCTATCACCAGCGCTCGGGTCAATCCAGGTCGCGGGTGACGAAGTCGACGTCGATGCCGTCCTTCTCTCCGAGCCGCCGGGCGAGCTCGGAGGCCAGGACGACCGAGCGGTGCCGGCCGCCGGTGCAGCCGAACGCGACCACGACATGCATACGGCCCTTCTCCTGGTACAGCGGAAGCAGCTCGCCGACGATGCGCTCGATGTCATCGAGGAGGCGCCGCGCCGCGGGCTGCTTGAGGACGAAGTCGGCGACGGCGGGGTCGCGGCCGGACAGCTCGCGCAGCTCGGGCACCCAGTACGGGTTGTCGAGGAACCGTGCATCGATCAGCAGCGCGGCCTCCGCCGGCGCGCCGTTCTTGTAGCCGAAGGCGAGGCACGTGACAAGCGGCTTCTCGCGGCTGAGCAGGTGCCGGGCGAGCTCTTCGCGCTGCCCGGCCTCGATGCGGTGGTGGGCGCGCTCGTAGGTCCCGCCGGGGTGGCCGTCGGTGTCTCCGTCGTGGACGAGCACGTACTTGACGCCGCGCCGGTCCGCCTCACGCAGCAGCTCGGCGCCGCCGTCGCTGACGCCGAGGACCATGTTCGTATCCCGCAGCCCGTCGAGCTCGGCGATGCGCTCGAAGCCCACCTCCTCGAAGGC
>JBKPCW010000135.1:0-4981 GCA_046727555.1 Candidatus Dormiibacterota bacterium
GCGCATGTCGAACGGAGGGCCCGCGTTGACGACGCCGCTCCGGATGACGGCGCCGGCCGCATGCTCGACTGGCATCGACTCGCCGGTGAGGGCGGCCTCGTCGAGCACCGCGAGGTCGGACACGACCGCCCCGTCCACCGGGACGACCTCCCCGGGCTTGACCAGGAGCATGTCCCCGGGGCGCACGCCATCGACGCCACGCGAGACCAGGCTCCCTTCCTCGTAGAGGTGGACGACCTGCGGCGCACGTGACACGAGGGCGGTGAGCTCACGCCTGGCGCGGTCCGCGGCGTAGCGCTCGAGAGCCTGGCCGCCCGAGAGCATGACGCCGATCACGGCGCCGGCCAGGAACTGGCCGAGGGCCAGCGCACCCGCCATCGCGAGCAGGGCGATGAGGTCGACGCCCGTCTCTCGGTGGAGAAGGTCGCGCGCCACGGAGACGCTGAGGGGCCCCAACGCGACCACGATCGCGATCGCCCACGCCGCATCAGCCACGGTGGCGGCGCCGGCCAGCCACGCGAGCACGCCCGTGACCGTCGCCACGAGCGTGGCGACGAGGATCGCCTTCACGATCTCCAGCCTCGGCCACGGAGTCGGCCTGCGACAGTTGCGAACGCCCTCGTGACGGCGGGTCGAAGGCCCCTGTCAACGCCTCGGAGGCAGCGCGACATTGGGCTCATCTCAGGCGAGGTGAAAGCTGCCATGTTCAATCGAGTCCTGGTCGCGATCGACGACTCCGAATACTCCCGACTGGTCATCCCGACCGCGATCGAGGTGGCGCGCAAGTTCCAGAGCGACGTCTTCGTGCTGCACGTCGCCGAGCACGACCGCGGGCACGCGCCCGTCTTCAGCACCGAGACGCCGGCCGAGGCGACGCGGCTCGTCGCCGACGCGGTCAAGGCCCTGCGCGAAGCCGGGGTCAAGGCTGAGGGTGAGGTGCACGACGTGGCCGCCGGCCACGTGGCCAAGAACATCGTAGAAACCGCCGCGTCCCTGCGCTCGGACCTGATCGTCATGGGCTCGCGCGGCCTCTCCGACGTGCAGGGCTTGCTGCTCGGCAGCGTGACCCACAAGGTCATGCAGCTGGCGCCGGTCGCGGTCCTGGTCGCGCGGGGACCGATCCCGGTCCAGGTGAGGGTGAAAGCACCCTCCGCCATCCCCGAGCCGGCCGGGGCCTTCTGAGGGCGCGGGGGGCCGATGGTCACTTTTGGGGCGGGACCATCGGCCCCCCTTCATGGGCCGACCGGCACGAACTCCAGCACGCGCTCCGGCGGAACACTAGTGGTGAGCGGTCCGAAGCTCATCCCAAGACTCAAACCTCGGAGACGAGGAATCAACAGGAGGAAATCAAAGTGAACTCGGCAATCAGGTGGCGGATCATGGTTCTCCAGGCCTTCATGGTCATCGTCCTCGCGGGCGGTGCGGGCTTTGCGTTTTCGCTCGGCTCGTTCACGACCAGCCAGATCAAGGACGAGCTGACCGCGCAGCAGATCTTCTTCCCCGCCAAGGACCAGATCAAGACCGGCGGCGCGCTTGACCCCGCGGAGTTCCCGCAGGAGATCAGGGACCAGGCCGGCAACCAGGTCACTGACGGCAACCAGGCCCGCATTTACGCGAACGACTTCATCGGCATCCACCTCGACAAGGTCGCCAACGGCGCCACGTACGCCTCGCTCGGCCCCAAGATCTCGGCGCTGCAGGCTCAGCAGGCGACGCTGTCCAAGGACGACCCGCAGTACGCCGCCCTCGGCAAGCAGATCACGACGATGCAGGGTCAGCGCACCACGCTGTTCAACGGTGAGACCCTGCGCGGCAACCTGCTGAACGCCTACGGCTGGTGGACGGTCGGCACCTACACGATGTTCGCGGCCCTCGGACTTCTGATCGCGGCGCTGGGTGTGCTCGGCGCGCTGGTCTTCGAGATCTTCGTCGGCTACCGCAAGCCCGCCGAGGTCAAGGTCCCCAAGAACGCGGCCGCAGCCAAGGCGTAGACAACAACTCACCGACGCACAAGCTCCGGCGGGGACACCCCGCCGGAGCAATTTTCTGTCCTGCTGAGTCGCTAGATTGGCGATGACGATGGCCGTCACCGACACCGCATCCCGTCCCAGGCAGGTCGTCCGCAACCCCTACAGCACCCTCCCCAACTGGCTCTACCCCGCCTTCGTCGTCCTCATCCTCACCCTGTTCGGCGTCTACACCGCCTGGGTGGTCCTGTTCCAGCCCGTCAGCCAGTATCCGCCCTACCTGAGCCCTTTCGAGTCGCCGCTCATCAGGCTGGGATCTATACCGCCAGGGATCTTCGTCGTCTGGGCGCCGCTGGTCTTCCGGGCGACCTGCTACTACTACCGCAAGGCTTATTTCCGGTCTTTCTTCTGGCACCCGCGATCCTGCGCCGTACCCGAGCCCGGCCGCGGCCGATACCACGGTGAAACGCGATTTCCGTGGGTGCTGAACAACCTCCACCGATTCACGTTCTACGTGATCGTCGCCCAGGTCCTCTTCCTCATCTTCGATGCGGTCGTCGCCTTTGACTTCGGGGGCAGATTCGGCGTCGGCCTGGGCACCGCCCTGATGGTCGTCAACGTGGTCCTGCTCGCGGGCTACACGTTCGGGTGCCACGCGCTCCGCCACCTCGCCGGCGGCGAGCTCGACTGCTTCTCGTGCTCCACGACCGCACGGGCCCGCTGGCGGCTGTGGAAGGGGATCACCGTGCTCAACATCAGGCACGACCGGTGGGCGTGGGCGAGCCTGTTCTCGGTCTGGTTCACCGACATCTACATCCGCCTGCTGATGAGCGGCGCCCTGCATGACCCGAGGTGGATCACATGAGCAGCCCTCCCTACGAGACGGTAGAGACCGACGTTCTGGTGCTCGGCGCCGGCGGCGCCGGCTTGCGAGCGGCGATCGCCGCGGCCGAGGCCGGAGCGAAGGTCCTTGTCGTCTGCAAATCGCTCCTGGGCAAGGCGCACACGGTCATGGCGGAGGGCGGCGTGGCGGCGGCGATGCACAACGTCGCCTATCAGGACACCTGGGAGGTCCACTTCGCGGACACGATGAAGGGCGGCAAGCTGCTGAACGACTGGCAGATGGCCGAGCTGCACGCCCGCGAGTCGCCCGAGCGGGTCCTGGAGCTCGAGCGCTGGGGCGCGGTCTTCGACCGCACCTGGCAGGGCCGCATCCACCAGCGTCCTTTCGGCGCCCACACCTACCCGCGGCTCGCCCACATCGGCGACCGCACGGGCCTGGAGCTGTTGCGCACGCTGCAGGACAGAGCGGTGCACACGGCGGGCGTCGACGTGCACATGGAGGTCACGGTCTTCAAGCTGCTGAAGGCAGACGGCCACATCGCAGGCGCGCTCGCCAACAGGCGGGCGGACGGCTCCGTGGTCCTCTACCGATGTGCAGCGCTGCTGCTCGCGACCGGGGGCGCCGGCAAGATGTACCGCGTCACCTCGAACTCATGGGAGAGCACCGGGGACGGGACCGCGCTCGCCTACGACGCCGGGGCGCGGCTGCGCGACATGGAGATGGTCCAGTTCCACCCCACCGGCATGGTTTGGCCGGCGGGGGTGCGCGGCATCCTGGTCACCGAGGGCGTGCGCGGCGAGGGAGGCGTCCTTCGCAACAGGGAGGGCGAGCGTTTCATGGAGCGCTACGACCAGGAGCGGATGGAGCTCTCCTCGCGCGACATCGTGGCCCGGGCGATCAACTCCGAGGTCAGCGCCGGGCGCGGGAGCCCCCACGGCGGCGTGTTCCTCGACATCACGCACCGCAAGCCCGAGTACATCAAGAGCAAGCTGCCGTCGATGTACGAGCAGTTCCTGAAGCTGGCCAAGGTCGACATCACCAGGCAGCCGATGGAGGTGGCGCCGACGATCCACTACATCATGGGCGGAGTCCGAGTCGATGCCGAGACCGGGGCGAGCACGGTGCCGGGCCTCTACGCGGCGGGCGAGGTCGCGGCGGGACTCCACGGGGCCAACCGGCTGGGCGGCAACTCGCTCAGCGACCTGCTGGTCTTCGGCAAGCGGGGAGGCGAAGGCGCGGCGGCGGACGCCGCCAAGTCGAAGGCGGCCAGAGCCAAGCTCGATGCGATGGAGGTCGACTCGGCCATCGCCTCGCTCATGGCCCCGCTCGACCGGCCGGCGGGCGAAAACCCGTACTGGCTGCAGGCGGAGATCCAGGAGGCGATGAGCAAGCACGCCCCGATCGTGCGCGACGCCGCCGGGATGGAGGAGGGCCTGAAGGCGATCGTCGAGCTGGGGGCGCGCGCGGCGAGCTGCGGCACCGGCGGCTCAAGCTCGGCCAAGTTCAACCCGGGTTGGCACACCGCGATCGACGTGCGCTCGATGCTGGTCAACGCCGAGGCACTGCTCCGTTCGGCGCTGGAGCGCAAGGAGAGTCGCGGCGCGCACGCCCGCTCCGACTTTCCCAGGCTCGACGAAGCGTTGGGGGCGGTGAACTTCGTCGTCGAGAAGACGCCGGACGGCATGGTCGTCAAGGCCGAGCGCCGGCCGGCAATGCCGGATTACCTCGAGGAGGTCGTGCAACATTCCTACGCTCGATACACGCCGGAGGAGCGCGAGTGAGCACCGAGATCTCGGACCTCGACCTGCGGATCTGGCGCGGCGACGCGTCAGGCGGCGACTACGTCTCGTATCGGGTGCCGGTGCGCGAGGGCATGGTCGTGCTCGACGCCGTGCTGTGGGTCCAGGCCAACCTGGCCGCCGACCTGGCCGTGCGCTGGAACTGCAAGGCGGCCAAATGCGGCTCGTGCTCGGCGGAGGTCGACGGCTTCCCGCGGCTGATGTGCAAGACGCCCATCGCCGAGTACGGGCCGGCGCTGAGCGTGCGGCCGATGAAGGCGTTCCCGGTCATCAAGGACCTGGTGACCGACGTGAGCTGGAACTACGAGGTCAACAAGGAGATACCGCCGTTCACGCCGTCCGAGAAGGACATGACGAGCAGCGAACCGTGG
>JBKPCW010000136.1:0-10567 GCA_046727555.1 Candidatus Dormiibacterota bacterium
GGTCGGGCAGTCCCTTCGCAGGCGTGACGGCGAGCGGAACGCTGCGGATCGTGCGTACGTTGACCGTCACGTCCTCACCCACCGAGCCGTCGCCCCGCGTCGCGGCCCGCTGCAGGCGGCCCTTGGCGTAGGAGAGGCTTACCGCCAGGCCGTCGATCTTCAGCTCGGCGCAGTAGACGACCGTGTCTCCAATGGCCGCGCGCACGCGCTTGTCGAAGGCGCGGATCTCGGCTTCGTCGAACGCATTCTGCAGGCTGAGCATCGGCGAGCGGTGGCGGACCTTGGCGAACTGGTCCGACGCCTCGCCGCTCACGCGCTGGGTCGGGGAGTCGGGGGTCATGAGGTCAGGACGCTCGTCCTCGATCCGGCGCAGCTCCAGGAACATGGCGTCGTACTCGGCGTCCGAGACCTCGGGCTGGTCGAGAACGTAGTACGCGTGCTCGTGGCGCCGGATCTGCTCGCGCAGCTCCTCGGCCCGGACTGCCGGGTCGGCCGCCTTGCGGCCGCGCGTCCTGGCCTTTGTCACTTCGTCAGCGGAGCCAGCATCCCGGACAGGATCTTCAGCCCCACCCTGTCGAACTTGATCACGAGCTCCTCGTCGGTTCGGGTCAGCGTGCTCTTGACGACGGTGCCCGCGCCGAAAGCCGGGTGGGTGACGCGGTCGCCGCTGGCGAAACGCTGCACGGGCGGCGGCGCCGGCGCCGCCTGGACCTGGCGCTCCACATACCTCTCTTTGTATCCCTGCCGCGGCGGGGCGACCGGAGCGCTGCCACGGGGCGCGGCGAGCATCGACTGCGGGATGTCGGTGAGGAAGCGGCTCGGAAACGCTGGCTGCGAGCGGCCGTACAGATGGCGGCGGAAAGCGCAGCTGAGGTACAGCCGGTCCTTGGCGCGGGTCATCCCCACGTAGGAGAGGCGGCGCTCCTCGGCCATCTCGGTCTGCGCTCCGACCGCCGACGGGTTCTCCTCGCGCTCGTCGAGCGCGCGCTGGTGCGGGAGCAGTCCCTCCTCCATGCCGACCATGAAGACGACCGGGAACTCCAGGCCCTTGACCATGTGGAGCGTGATCAGCGTCACGCCCTCGCCGTTCTCGTCGTAGGCGTCGACGTCGGAGACCAGCGCCACCTCCGCCAGGAAGTCCTCGAGCCCCTGCGCGGGGTCGCGGTCGTCGAACTGCTCCGCCAGGCCGCGAAGCTCGTTCAGGTTCTCCATCCGCGCTTCGCCCTGCGGCGTGCCGTCGAGGTAATGCGCGCGCAGGCCCATGACCTCGATCACGTGGTCGATCAGCTCGCTGGGCCGGAGCACGCCCATCGTCGAGCGCACGGACTCGACCTGGGCGCGAAAGCCCTGCAGCGGCCCGACCGCGGTCCTGGGCAGCCCGGGCACTCGGCCCGGATCGGCCAGGATCTCGAGGATGTCCGAGTCGACTTCGCGGGCTTGCGAGTTGACCGCCTCGATCGTGACGTTGCCGATCTTCCTCGACGGTACGGAGACGATGCGGCCGAAGCTAAGCGCGTCGCGGGGGTTGAAGCAGAAGCGCATGTAGGCGACCAGGTCCTTGACTTCGCGCCGCTCCCAGAACCGGATGCCGCCGACGAGCCGGTACGGAATCCGCCTCCGCGCCAGCACGTCCTCGAACGCCCGCGACTGCGCGTTGGTCCGGTAGAGGACGGCGAAATCGGAGTAGCCGCGTTTCTCCGTCTTGCGCAGCCTCTCGATCTCGTCGGCGACGAACTCCGCCTCCTCGACCTCGTTGTAGGCCTGCGTGGCCACGACCTTCTCGCCGCCCGCGCGGTCAGTCCAGAGGCGCTTGTCAGCGCGCTCGGGGTTGGAGCGGATGACGCTGTACGCGGCGTCGAGGATGGCCTGGCTCGACCGGTAGTTCTGCTCCAGGTGGACGACGTGCGCGTCGGGATAGTCCTTCCGGAAGTCGAGGATGTTGCGGATGTCCGCGCCGCGGAACCGGTAGATCGACTGGTCGTCGTCGCCCACGACGGCCACGTTGCGATGCTCGGCCGCCAGGAGGTTGACGAGCACGTACTGCGCGCGGTTCGTGTCCTGGTACTCGTCGACCAGGACGTGGCGGAAGCGGTCGCGCCACTTGGCCAGCGCCTCGGCGTCGGTCGAGTACAGCTCGACGAGCTTCATGATCAGGTCGTCGAAGTCGAGGCCGCCGGAGCGGCGCAGCACCTCCTGGTAGGAGTCGTAGACCCGGCGCAGGATCTCGTCGGCGTAGCTGCGGTTGGGGATGTCGGCGGGCCGCTTGAGCTCGCTCTTGGCCTGCGAGATGCCCTGGCTCAGCGCGCCGACCGGGTAGCGCTTGGGGTCGAGGCGCAGCTCGTCGAGGACCCTCTTCAGGGCCGCCCGCGTGTCGTCCTCGTCGAAGATGACAAAGCTGGAAGGGATGCCGAGCCGATCCGCCTCCCGGCGCAGGATCCGCACCGCGGTGGAGTGGAACGTGCCCACCCACATCTTCTGGGCAGGGTCGCCGACCAGCGCCTCGACTCGGGAGCGCATCTCCCGAGCCGCCTTGTTGGTGAAGGTGACGGCGAGCAGCCGGTCGGGCCAGACGCGTCGGGAGGCGATCAGGTAGGCGATGCGCGCCGTCAAAACGCGGGTCTTGCCGCTGCCGGCGCCGGCGAAGATCAGGAGCGGGCCGTCGCCATGCGTGACGGCCTCCCGCTGGGGTGGGTTCAGGCGCTCCAGGAGCGCGTCGATCTGCTGGTTGGGAGTCTCCGAAACCACGGCCTAAAGGAGTCTACCCATGGCTGGAAATGCCCACCCGCGCCGTTATGCTCCCCATGGCTTTGGCACACGAAGTCGATTTAGGCCTGCGCGATCACCTGTTCTATGAGCTCGCGCGCGACCTCAGCTCCTCGCTCGACCTCGACACCGTGCTCGAGAAGGTCATGGACCGCGTCATCACCCTGATGAAGGCGGCCCGCGGATTCATCGTCCTGACCGACCCCGTTGACGGCAGCCTCTCGGTCCAGATGGCACGCGGCGAGGCGGACCCAGAGAAGGCGCGGCAGTTCCTGGGCTCGAGGACGGTCATCGAGCACGTGGTCCGGACCGGCCAGGCGGTCGTCACGACCGACGCCAGCCTGGACGACCGCTTCAAGGGCCAGCAGTCGGTGATCATGCAGAACCTCCGCTCGATCATCGCGGTGCCGCTGATGACCAAGGGGGCGGCCATCGGCGCCGTCTACGTCGACAACCCTTTCCGGGCGGCGATCTTCGAGGAGAAGGACAAGGAGTTCCTGCAGGCGATGGCCGACCTGGCCGCGATCGCCATCGACAATGCCCGCCAGTACGAGCGGTCGGAGTTCCTCCGCCAGCTGTTCGAGGCGCACGTCAACAAGCAGGTCACGGACTACGTGCTGACCCGGTCCGCCCGAACGCTCCGATTCCTGCCCGGCGAGCGCCGCGAGGTCACGATCCTCAACTCCGACATCGCCGGCTTCTCGTCGCTCTCCCAGAGCATGGACGCCGAGGAGCTGGTGGCCTTCCTGAACGACTACTTCCGACGCATGATCCGCGTCGTCCTGGACCACGGCGGCAACATCGACAAGTTCCAGGGCGACGGCATGCTCGTCGTGTTCGGAGCGCCCAACCCGATGGATGACCACGCCGAGCGGGCGATGCGGGCGGCCATGGCCATGGTGCACGAGATCGACCTCTTCAACCTTGAGCTGGTCGGCGCCGGGAGGAGCGCGATCGCGGTCGGCATGGGGCTGGACACCGGCGAGGTGGTGGCCGGGCACGTCGGCTCTGACGACCGGATGGAGTTCACGCTCATCGGCGTTCCGGTCAACAACAGCGCCTACCTGTCGAAGGTCCGGCCGGCCCGGGTGCTGATGTCGGAGGCGACGCGCTCACGCGTCCCGAACGGGTTCAAGGTCGCCGACTTCGAGTCGCTCCAGCTCAAGGGATCGCGGGGCCCGCAGGCGATCTACGAGCTGAGCATCATCCTCGACTAGGGCAGGAGGCCTAGCCCTGGCAGACCCAGCGGCCGGGGCCGTAGTGGCTGTACAGCCAGGCCGCAGCGAAGGAGTTGGCCCGCGGGTCGAACGGCGACTGGCTGGCGTAGGGCGTGCCCGACCAGGTGCTGGGCAGGAACTGGAACAACCCCGACGCCCCGCTGTCCGAGTTGACCGAGTTCGGGTGGTAGCGCGACTCGCACCACGCCACGTTCATCGCCCACTGCACGGCCGCCGGCCCGAGGGGACTGAAGGCGTCGGTGATGTCCTTGGCGATCTCCGCCGGCGGAGGCGGGTGGTTGGCGCGGGCGGCGATGGCGGCCGCCTGCGCCTGGGCGGCGGCGAGTGCTTCCTGCTTGGCCTGGTAGGCGGCGAGCCCCTGCTTGAGCTCGTTCGACCACGACGCGACCTCGGCCTGCTGCGCGGCGTGCGCCCGCTGGCTCTGGTTCTGCTGGATGATCGAGTTGCGGTCGAAAGCGCTCAGCTGGGTCACCACGACCTGCGCCTGGTGGACCGCCGGCGGGTCGAGCCGCGGCGCGAGCACCGTCACCAGCAGCGCCGCCCACACGAGCACGGCGCGGAAAAGCGGCAGCAACCCCTCTCTTCTTTCGCTCCTTTCCTTTAACTCGTCCTCTACCCCCTGGGACGGTCAGGCCTGAGCTCGGAGCGGCGACGTGGAGAAGACGCGCTCAGGAACCGGAAAGGTTGCACCTTACCACAGGGCCGGCAACTTTCCGTCGCCGTACGCCCCGGTACCGGTGGCTAGAAAAGGTGGGTCAGAAACCTCCTCAGTGGCTTCCGGCCGGGCGGCTCCGAATACACCGGCAGCATCGATTTGATGGCGTCGTAGGCGACCTGGGTCAGGGCCGTGGGGTCCTGCCCGGCGGTGGAGATCGCAGCCCCGACCACGACCTGGATGGGCTTGCGAAACCACAGGTCCTGGCAGCCCGACAGGGCCACCGGCACCACCGGTACGCCTGCCTTGATGGCGAAGTGGGCAAAGCCCTTGTGGAAGGGCAGCAGCTCGCCTTCCGCCCTGCCGTAGTTGCCCTCGGGAAAGATCGCCACCGCCCCGCCCAGCTCGAGACAGCGCTCGACGTGGCGGAAGAGCGTGCGGTCGCCGCGACGCTCGCGAACCACGGGCACGAAACCGCCGGTCATGCGCACGAGCCACCACTGGAGCTTGCGCGTGACCAGGATCGTCGGGTCGGCCAGGAAGTGGAGCCGCGGCTCGACCGGAAACAGGCAGAGGAGGGCGAACTCGTCCAGCCAGTTCAGATGGTTGGCGATGACGACGTAGTTGCCCGAGCGTGGCTTCGGGATGTTCTCCCGCCCGGTGACCTCAAAGCGGAAGCAAAGGCGAAGCACTGGGACGCCGATCAGCCTGACGATTCGGTACGGGAGGTTGGCGCGAGGGCCGACGGGCAGGAGATCGGCGGCGGGCAGCGGGGCGGCGTCGGTCGCCACCTAGGGCGTCACGCCCGGAGTCTAGAGGCCCAGCGGCCACCACTCCAGGAAGCGGTTGTAGGTGCCCATGGCGCCCTTCACCGCGTGCACCGCGTTGCGGAGCGTTGCGGCGTCGCCGTCCGAGACATTGCCGGTCTTCTGGTAGGCCGCCAGCTCGTTGAGGAAGGCGTTCAGCTGGTTGTTGGCCGCCGTGAGGTCGCCGCGGCCCGCTGCGGCTGAGGCTGCGTTCAGCTTGGCGACCAGGCTGTTCTTCTGGCCCGCGTTCAGCCCTGACAGCTTCTGCACGGCGCCTGCGATGGTGCTGAGCGCCTGCGAGGTGGTAAGCACGGTCACGGTCGCCGTCGCCGTGCCGACTCCACCGTCGTCGTCGGTCACCGTCAGCTTGACCCGGTATGTGCCGGCGACCGCGTAGGCGTGCGAGGCGGTGAAGCCGCTCGCCGAGGTGCCGTCGCCGAAGTCCCAGGTGGCGCTGTGGGTGTCCAGGGTGCCCGGGTCGGTGAAGCCGCCCTTGAAGGTCAGCAGCTGTTGGGGCGTGATCACAAGCGGCGCCGAAGCCGTGATGCTGTTGATCGCGGCGGTCGGGGCGACGTTGGTGCCGATGATGGTCATGGAGTCGGTGCCGGTCATCCCACCGTCGTCGGTGGCCTGGAAGGTGACCACGAACGTGCCCTCGTCGTCGGGCGTGAAGCTGAAGTTCGCGCCCGACCCGCTGGCGTACGGGTTGCCGTTCTTGGTCACGCGCCAGCTGTAGGTGAAGCCGGCCGTGTTGTCCTGAGAGGCGGGGCTCTTGGCCGCTCCCGTGAACGGCTCGTTCGTGCCCTCGGGAATCTCAGCCGGGTCGGTGACGATCTGCGCCACCGGCGCGGCCGCCGTCACGGTGACGGTGAAGGTGGTGCTGGTGGTGTGACCCTGGCCGTCGTTGGCGGTGACCGTCACCGTCTGCGGCTGGCCCTCGTCCCCGGCCGCCTGCGTCCAGGACCAGGTCCCGGTGCTCGTCCCGGCCCGCGTGACCGTGCCGGCGGACGCCGACAGCGCGACCGTGTCGCCGTCAGGGTCGGAGTAGGTGCCGGTGTTGGTGGGCGCCGTGCCCTCGGTCACGGTGACCGCGCCGCTGTCGGCGGCGACGGCGGGAGCGCGGTTGACGGCGGCGGCCACGACCCAGGTCTTGAAGGCGAAGTCGTTGCCCCACTGGGCGCCGGTCAGCCAGGTGCTTCCCACGTAGAGCTGGCCGCCGGCGTAGGCGTCGATGGAGGCATCGCTGTACCAGGTGAAGATGCCGATCACCTGCTGGACGACGACCGCGTACTTCGTGCCGCTCGCGATCGCGAGCGTCGGGTTGAAGGTGAAGTCGTGGAACGCCCGGCAGCAGACGACGGTGCCCGACCAGGCGACGGGGCCGGCGATCACGGTGCCGCTGGGGGCCCCGCTCGCCGACGTGCTCTGGATCGAGACGCGAAGGCTGGTGAAGCCGGTCGTGTCGTAGGCCAGGGAGACCCGGTCGAGCTGGCCGCTAGTGCCGGCCGTGAAGCTCTGGGCCATGACCGGGATCGAGCGCTGGAGGCCGATCGTGAGCGTCTGAGCCTGGTCGACCGCGTCGCCGGCGGCGTATGCGGGAACCGTCGACGACAGCGACAGAGCCGCGGCAAACGCCGCCGCCATCGTCGTCCGAACGATACTTCGCGGTAACGGGGTCTTCACTTGAGCGGATTGACGCGCCTGAAGACCAATTCCTGCGCAAATCTGCGGTTCTGTGCGGGAAATTCCTAGCCGTTCATGGTCCCGAAGTCGTACGGGGGCGGCGGTGTGGCGGGCGGCTTGCCCAGCTCCAGGACGATGTTCTCGAAGGGTTCGAGGGGAAGCGACTGCGGGTCGCCCGAGAATGCCCGTCCCCCAGCCAGGAGGGCGATCGATCCCGTGTAGCCGAGCGCCTGACCGACGCCCAGCGGCCGGCCCCACACCTCGAACAGCTGGCCGAGGGTGAAGGTCCTCCCCTCCTCCGTGAAGACGTGGACCAGGCCGGTGGCGTCATGGGTGTGGATCCAGGCGAAGCAGCCGCCGGTGCTGATGAAGCCGGGCGGGTTGAAGCCCCAGGGCTTGCCGACGCCGATGCCCGCGGGCACGGTGACGGGGACCCCGTCGAGCAGGATCGCCAGGTGGACGTGGAGGTGGCGCGGCGGCAGGTCGTTTCTCAGGCAGGGCACGCCATCCACGACCTGGCCTTGCTGGAGGTCGCGCACCGTGGTGCTCACGTGACCGGCGGAGGGCTGGGCGGACTGGCCGCACCCAAGTGCGGTCGCCAGGATCAGCGTCGCGAGGAGCGCGCGCACCTCACTGCAGATTGAGGTCGATCTCGGCCTGGCCCCAGCCGGAGTCCTTGGTACCGACGAACACGACCAGGCGCACCGGCGTCGAGACCGGGACGTTAAGCGTCACGTGGCCCGACGCGTCGATCAACAGGTCCGGCGACCAGACGACCGCCTGCCCGACGAAGATCGGGTCCGGCGTGCCCGAGAAGTAGCCTCCCCCGCAGCGCCCGCCGTACGTGCCGATCCCGAGCAGCGAGCTCGAACCGTTGGTGGCCAGGCGATCCGGGGTGAGAAAGGCGGCCGCGACAGAGTCCTTGTCCACGAGCTTGAACGCCGACATGCGCGCGTCGTAGCCGTTCGCGAGCGCGGTTGCGGCGACGGCCGCTCCGCTTGCGTCGGCGACCGCGATCGTGACGTGTGCGGTCTGGCCCTTCGTGTAGGCGGGCTGGTCGCTCGTCAGCTTGACCTTCAGCAGGCGCGCTGCGTTGTTGACGTGGATCGGGAACGTCTGGTTCGTGTAGTCGCCGCCCTGGAAGTAGCTGATGACGACGTTGAAGCCGGGCGCGAGGTCGGGCGTCACGTTGACGGTCAGCGGATTGTCCCCCTGCGCCAGCTGAACGAGCCGGTACTGGTGGACGCGGCCTCGCTCGAGAGAGACAAGCGCGGTCGCGGCGACCGGCGACGTGATCGTCAGCCGCGCCGATTCTCCAGTCGCGTAGGCGAGCTTGTCTGTCGTCAGGTCGAGCCGAGGATTCACGTCCGCGCCGAACCCGGCGACCGACTGGATGTCGACGCTGAGGCCGGCGTCGTCTTCGAACACGTTGCCGGCCGCGTCCTTGCCCTTGACGCGCAAGGTGACGGGACTGATGCTGGTCGCCATCGTCGCGCGCACCAAGCCGAGCCCGTTGGCGTCGGTGGTCACGGTGCCGCTCGCGACCACGGTCGTGATCGCCGTGCTGCCCGAGTAGTCGGTGCTGTCGAGCTCGTACGACATCGCGGCGTTCGGCACCCGTGAGCCATCGCGCGCCTCGACGACGAAGGGAGCGACCACCGTGTCGCCCCGGCGGTATGAGGTTCGACCGAGCAGCAGGAACACCTCGTCGGCAGCCTGGTACACGATGGCCGTGCGCGCGCCGGTGGCCTGCGCCGCCCCTGCGCCGTAGGTAGCGGCGACCGTGACGTCCTGGTCGACCGCCCTCTGCGCGATGTTGGCCTTGAACGAGTAGCTCGCGCGGCCGCCTGCGTCCAGCTTCACGGGGATGTTCGACTTCACGGCGTCGCCCCACGTCGTTGACGTCGGGAAGCTGTCGAACTCGGCCGGCTGGACTGCGTGCTGGCTCGCGTAGATGCTCAGGTTCACGGTCGCGCCGGCGGGCCCGGCGATGCTCGCGACGACGCTGTCGCTCGCGACGTAGGAGGCCTTGTCGAACGTGACGGTGAGCGAGGCTGCAGGCGAGTGCGCGCCGGCGGCGACGATCGTCGTCGACGCCATCGGGTACCCGAAGCCCGTGGCCGATGGGCTCTGAGCGGCGACGATCAAGGTGTTGTCCGTGCCGTCGGGGTTGAACGCCGCAGCCGGCATGGCGAATGAGCCGTAGAACGACCCGTCCGCGGCAACATTCAGAAGGACGAGGCTGCCGGCGGCCGGCGACCACACCTGGATCTTCAAGCCGGACCCGAGCGCGTAGGCCTGGTCGTTGCTCAACCTGACCTGGCCGGCGACGTTGACCGTATCGCCCTTGTGGTAGGCGAGCCGGTCGGTCGTGACGAAGGCTTTCAGCTGCTGTGACAGGTCGCCGACGGTCCTGACGTCTGCGTTCGTCTCGGGCGCGCCCATGGGTACGATCACCGTCTCGCCGCCCGCCTGCGCGACCGCGAGGTCGAATCCCGACGGGTACTTCGCCGGGTACTCGGCCGTCCCCGTGAACGTGCCCGACGCCCTGGCGTGGACGCCGTTCTGCAGGTTGTAGAAGGTGATGGCGAACGGCGTGGTCGCGTCGCCCGTCGTCAGGTCCTCGCCCGCCACGACAACCCGCTGGTCGTCCTGGCGCAGGAGGATGGCGAACCTGGAGAAGTTGATCCAGACCGCGCCGTACTGCCCGTTTGGATCGACCGCCACGACGACGTACAGGCCGTCTGGCTGGCTCACCGTCACGCCCGCACCATCGACCACCGTGGTGATCCGCGCGCCGGAAGCGTTCATCGACGTGCCGCCGTTGTCGACCAGGGTCATCGACGAGGTGTCGACCGCCCTGTCGGGGTAGCCGCCCTCCGTGTAGACGAGGGCCGCCAGAAGGTCCGGCACACTCGCGCGATAGGTCTTGAGCCCCAGGTTGGACGAGAGCCCGGAGCCGGCCTGGAGCGTCAGGCTCACCGGCTTACCCGAGGGCGCGTTGACCAGCCGGACCATCTCGAAATCAGAGAGGAAGTTGACCGTCCGCGGGCTGGGGACCGTGGTGAAGCTGAAGCTGTAGTCGCTGCCGAGGACCGAGCCGTCGAGGCTCTGCAGCCCACCGCGCAAGGCGACCTGGACGGTGGCGCTGGTGTCGAAGGCGGTGGACGGTTTGAAGACGACCTCCTGCGGGCCGGCTCCCTGCGTGACCTTTCCCGAGACCGTGGGCGCGCCGGGTCCGGTGGAAACGACGCCGAGGAAGCTGTTCACGGTGGCCGGGTCGACCGGCAGGTTGAAGTCGAGCTTGATCGCAGTGTCGAGCGCCTGGCCCGTGCTGCCGGCGGCGGGAATCGTCTGCACGACAGTCAGGAGGACGGCCTGACGCGGGGTGGCGACCGCCGTGCTGCCGGGAGGGGCCACGC
>JBKPCW010000137.1:0-2351 GCA_046727555.1 Candidatus Dormiibacterota bacterium
GTCATCAGCTCGTCGAGGCTGCGCTGCGGCTGGATGAACGGGTAGTCGCTGCCGAAGAGAAACTGGTCCTGCAGGCGGCCCTTCATGTCCCGGATGACCTCGGTCGGGATGTAGCGCGGCCCCCAGCCGGAGATGTCGATGTAGATGTTCGTCTTGTGCAGCGCCATGGCCAGCAGCTCGAGGTGCCAGGGGTAGCCGAAGTGGGCGGCGATGATCTTCAGGTCTGGAAACGCCGCCGCCGGAGCGTCGAGCCAGATGGGCCGGGCGAAGTCGATCCGGATGCCCTGGCCGCCGGGCTGGCCGGCGCCGATCCCGCTCGTCCCGGTGTGGAACAGCGTGATCAGGCCCAGCTCCTGGCACTTCTCGTAGAGCGGCCAGTGCTGCTCCTCGTTCGGAGCGAAGGCCTGGAGCGAGGGGTGCAGCTTCACGCCCTTGAGCCCAAGCTCGGCGATGCGGTCCAGCTCGGCGACCGCGCGCTCGCCTTTGAGCGGGTCGACGCTGCCGAAGCCGACGAACGTCTTCGGGTACTCGCGCACGGCCTCCGCGACCAGGTCGTTCGGGACGCGCGGCCGGCCCGTCGCCGTCTCGGCGTCCCAGGCCAGAAGCACGGCGACGACGTCCAGCGCCTCGTACTCGCGGGCCAGCTCGTCGAGGGAGCGGCGCGCGACCTTGGAGCGGAAGTAGGACTCGGCCGCCTCCACAAAGCCCTGCATCGAGACGTCGAGCCACTCTGGCGTCGGCAGGTGGACGTGAAAATCGATCGCCTTCACGGCGAGACTTAATACTCGTGGAAGCGACGCTCCTCGTGCTCGCCGGCGGTGACAGCCGGCGCATGGGCCGGTCCAAGGCCTGGATCGAGGTGGGGGACGGGTACCTCCTCCGCTACGTGGTGGAGCGATTCGCCCCCGCGTTCTCCGAGGTGATGGTTTCTTTCGCCGAGCCGGAGCAGATCGAGCGGCACATCCCGTACCGGGTGGTGTTCGACCGCAAGCGCTCGGCCGGCCCGCTGGCCGGGCTCGAAGCCGGCCTGGCGTCCGCGCGCCACGATGTCCTTTTCGCCGTCGCTTGCGACATGCCATACGTCACCGGCACCACGGCTGAGATGGCGGTTGCGGCCGCGAGCGGGGCCGACGCCGCGATCCCCCGGCACGACGGGCTGTTCGAGCCCGTGTGCGGCGCCTACCGCAAGCGTGCCCTGCCCGTCATCGCCGGCGCGCTCGACGCGGGCCGCTACACGGCCCACGACGTCGTGATGGACCTCGACGTGACGTGGCTCGAAGGCATCGACCCCGCGGAGTTCGACAGCCTCAACACGCCCGCCGACCTGGAGCGTTTCCATGCCGGTTTTTCGGGGCGGCGATAATTGACCGGCACGCCTTGAAGATCGTCGTCACCGTCAAGCAAGTACCGGATCCCAGCTCGACTCTCACCCTCGAGGCGGACAGCTCAATCGCCCGCGACCGAGAGGTCGTGCTCGACCCGGGCGACGAATGCGGTGTCGAAGAAGGGCTGCAGCTCAAGGAGGCGCACGGCGGCGAGGTCGTGCTCGTCTCCATGGGACCGGAGCGCGCCAAGGACGCCATCCGCAAGGGTCTCTCCATGGGCGCCGACCGCGGCGTCCTCATCTCCGACCCGGCGCTCGCCGGCGCCGACGCGCTGCTCACCGCGCGCGTCCTGGCCGCGGCCATCAAGCAGGAGGAGCCTGACCTGGTGATCTGCGGCACCGAGTCGTACGACGGCAGCACCGGCATGGTGCCGCCGATGCTTGCCGAGCTGCTGGGCCGCCCGCAGCTGACGTTCGCGAAGAAGGTCGAGCTCGACGGCTCGACGGTCAAGATCCACCGCCAGACGGGGGACGGCTACCAGATCATCGAGGCGCCGACGCCGGCGCTCATCACGGTCACCGCAGCCATCGCCGAGCCTCGCTACGCCTCGCTGAAAGGCATCATGGCCGCTCGCTCGAAGGAGATAAAGCAGCTCTCGTTGAGCGACCTCGGGGTGGAGAAGAACGAGCCCGCGGAGACCATCACCGGTGTGGCCGACGCCGAAGCGCGCAAGGCCGGCGAGGTCATCGAGGACGATGGCACGGCGGTCGAGAAGATCGTCGCCGTGCTTACAGCGGCAAAGGTGCTTTAAGCCTTGGCGGCCGTTCTCGTCTACGCCGAGCTGAGCGAGGGCAAGCTCACGTCCACGACGCTGGAGCTGATGAGCAGGGCGCGCGAGCTGGGTGACGTCTACGCGATCGCGCTGGGCGCCGGCGCCAAGAACGCGGCCGCGACGCTCGGCAAGCACGGCGCGAAGGTCGTGCACGTGAGCGAGGACGCGGCGTTCGACGACTACATCGCCGAGCC
>JBKPCW010000138.1:0-20319 GCA_046727555.1 Candidatus Dormiibacterota bacterium
CGGTGCCCAAGGTCTCGCCGCCGGCCATCTCGCCGCCGGCCATCCCGCCGCTCCCGATCAACAACAAGAAGCTCATCTAGTTCGGGGCGTAGATGACGACGCCGTCGACGACGGCGACCTGGTGGTAGTGGGCGGAGACGAAGGCCCATATCGGATAGTCGCGCAGCTGGTACTTCTCGAAGTCGCTCCAGCCCGCCGCGGCGGTGTCGACGATGAGCGCCGGCGGGTGAGCCTCGAGGTCTGATTCGAGCAGTGGCCACACATCCGGCGCCGTGTCCCAGTTGTTGGGCGCCACGTCGGAGCCGCGCGCGAAGCCACGCAGGAATCCCGGGAAGCGCGAGGCCATCACGCGGTCCGACTCGACGTAGACGGCCGGCCAGTCGCCCCAGATGAACACGCGGTCGGACGGCTTCGTGTGGGCGGCGACGTAGGCGGCGACGGCCTCGTGCTGCGGCACCGGTGGAGCGAAGTCGTAGGTGAGCGGGTCGGCGGTGACGTCGAACACCCACCACGCGACGGCGGGAACCGTGATCGCGGTCGCGGCCGCCAGCACCACCGCCCGGCGGGGGCGAAAGCGCACGAACGCGAGCGCGGCGACCACGGCGAGCGGGCCCATCGCCTGGATGAAGTAGTGCCACGAAAGGTGGCCGCCGGCGAGCGAGCCGAGCATCCCGAGCACCAGCCACAGCACCATGAGGCGCGCGCGTGGGTCGAGCTCGCGCCAGCGCGTTGCCAGCGCCCCGGCGGCGATCCAGAAGACGGCCATGTCGACGACGAACGGCACGATGCTGTCCCGGGCGCGCGCCCAGACGAAGGCCGGCGTCCAGTTCAGGGACGCGTAGCCGGTCAGCGTCTGGACAGTCCATCGCCAGAAGCCTCCGATCGACGAGGTGAGCGCCAGCACGCCCGCACCCATCGCCAGGGCGACCGCCGCCCCGCCCGCGAGCGAGACCAGCGCGCGCACGCGCCGGTCGCCGGGCTCGAGCCAGAAGACGCCGACCGCGACCAGCAGCACGTCGACCGCCGCCGACTGCCGAAAAGCCCCCGCGGCCACCAGCAGCGCGCCCGCCCAGCCCCAGCGCCTCCGGAGCATGAAGAAGACGGAGGCGGTGAGCGGCACCATCATCAGGATCTCGGTGTTGGTCGCTAGCAGGCGGGGGTTGCCGGCTGCGGTCAGCACGCCGTAGAAGAGCGCGCCCAGCACGCCCGCGCCGTGGCCGGCCAGGTCACGGGCGATGAGGAAGAGCAGGACGCACGTGGCGGCCATGGCGACGAAGCCGGCGGCGTGCACGGCCGTCATCTGGTAGTCACCGAAGACGCGAAACGTCAGCGCGTACACCCAGAAGACGCCCGGCGGCTTGTTGTCGACCCCGCCCGACCCGTAAAGGTCGCCGCCCATGTTCATGAGCACCGCGATCGAGCCGTAGATCGCCTCGTCGCCGTCGAGCAGGCGGTGGGCGAACTCGGGCACGTGGGCCAGCGCGACGACGGCCGCGGCCGCAACCGGCCACACGCGGGCGCCAATGCGTTTCGTCTTGTAGGGAGAGCTCATCGGTGTTGAGCTACGCTCAGAGCAGGGGGGAGAACCTGCTCAGACGGATCAACGTTGCCCAGACCGGGTGGTGGGACCGGGGGTTCGCTGCCGCGGCTTTCGCGGTGGTCGCGTGGGCCCTGTTCCTCGACGTCGCCATCCGCAATGACCCTATCAGCGTCGACTTCCACACCTACCTGGCGGCCGCCGACGTCGGGTTGCGCCAGGGCTGGTCGCACATCTACGACCAGGGCCTGATCAGCTGGTACCAGATGCAGCTCGCCCCGGGGGCGCGGCTGCAGCCGTTTATCAGCCCGCCGACCGTCGCGCTCGCGGTCGCGCCGCTCCTGGCGTTCCCATATGACACGGCCTACGTGATCTGGGCCGCCGTCACTTTCGGCGCCTTCGCGCTCGCGCTCGCGCTGTGCGGCGTGAGCCGCGGCCTCGGCCGCTGGGTCGCGGTCGTCGGCGCGCTCACCCCGTGGTGGGTGATGCATGCGGTCAACGTCGGCCAGGTGACCCCGCTCGTGGCGGCCGGCACGGTGGTCGGGTGGCGGCTGCTCCGCGACCGCCGTGACGTCCTCGCCGGGATCGCCCTCGGCGCCATCCTCCTCAAGCCCAACACCGCGATGCTCGTGCCGGTGGCCCTTGTCTTCGCGGGCCGTTTCCGTGCCCTGGCCTCCTGGACGGCGACGACCGCGGTGGTGATGGTGGCCATCGCCGCGCTCCTGGGGCCGGCCGGCATCGGCGCGTACATCGACCAGATCCGCGGGCCGTGGCCCGCCGGCGCGGACAACGTGACCCTTCATGGAGCCTTCGCCGTGAGCGGCGTCTCCGCCGTCGCGGCGCGCCTCCTGATCGCCGGCTCGGCGATGGCGGCCGTCCATCGCCTACGCGAGACTCCATCGCTTGCGATCCCGATCGCCATCGTCGCCTCGCTGCTCATCTCTCCCTACCTCCACGGCTCCGACCTCTGCCTGCTCGCCGCCGCCGCGTGGATGATCTGGGAGGACCGCCCGTCGGTGGCCTGGCGAGCGCTGCTCGCCGCGGCGTGGTTTGCCGCCAGCCCCTTCCTCTATCTCCAGGGTGAGAGCCCGCGGCTCACGCAGTGGCCATGGCTCGAGGTGACGATCTTCCTCGCCCTGCTGGTGACGGCGATCGGTCCCTTCACAGCCTGGGCTGACTCCAGGAGTCAGGCCCCCGCATAATCAGGTCGCCCGCGCCACCCCGGGGAAGACCTTTGCCACTCGACATCCAGGAAGTCAATGGACCACTTCGTGTGCTGGCCGGGCCGGGCACGGGGAAGACACACGCGCTGGTCGACCTGTACGAACAGGCCGTCCGCACAGGCGTCGCCGGACGCGACCGCATTCTCGTGCTGACGTTCTCGACCGGCGCCGCCGGTGAGATCGGCCGCCGCATCGACGACCGGCTGAACGACGACTACGGAGAGGCGTGGATCTCCACGTTCCACAGCTTCTGCGCGAGGCTGCTTCGCGAGCACGCGCCGGACCGCGACCGCCTCCTGCTCGACGGCTTCCAGGAGTGGATCGTCATGCGCCAGGTGCTGAGCGAGATGGAGGCCGAAGCGCTCGGGTCGTTCGAGGGTGTGCGCCGCTCCGAGGCTTTCGCGCGCGACCTCTGTGGCTTCGTCGCCCTGATGAAGCAGAACCTGGTCCATCCCGCGGCGCTGATGCTCGCGGCCGAGGCGGGGGCGAGCGACCGGGTGCGCGTGCTGGCGGCCGTCTACCGCGCCTACTGGGACCGGATGAAGGCGGCCGGCATGGTCGACTTCCGCGACCTCATCTCGGGCGCGATCGAGCTGCTCCAGTCCAATTCGGTCGTGCGTGAGCGACTGCGCGAGAAGTTCGAGCTCGTGCTGGTCGACGAGTTCCAGGACGTCGACCCGGCGCAGTTCGAGCTCCTGCGCCTCGTGGCCCCGCCCGAGCGCAGGCCGCGGCTGGTCGTCGTCGGCGACCCGGACCAGTCCATCTACGGCTTCCGCGGCACCGTGCCGCGGCTGCTGAGCCACGACTTCACGGCGGTCTATGGCGCCGCCACCCGGCAGCTCGAGCAGTGCCGGCGCTGCTCCCAGGAGGCGCTGGACGCGGGCGAGCGTCTGCTCGTGGCGACGCAGCCGGGCCGCAAGCCGCGGATCCTGCTCGCGGACCGGCCGCACGAGGCACCGGCCGTGGTCGTCGCCCGCGAGGGCGACCCCGTCGACGAGGCCTTCTTCTGCGCGCGTGAGATCAAGCGGCTGCAGGCGGAGTCGCGGGGCCTTCGTTTCTCCGACTTCGCGATCGTGCTCCGCAGCACGACCGCGCTCGGGGCGCCGTTCGAGGAGGCGCTCCGCGCCCTCGGCCTGCCCTACGAGGTTCGGGGTTGGGGCGCCACCCCGCGCAACGAGGTCGTGCGCTTCCTGATCGGCTACCTTGAATCGCTGCGCAACCCCGACGATCCCGCCGCGTTGGAGAGCGCGCTCGCCTCGAGCCTGGGCGGGGTCGGCCCGCGCACCGTGAGCAGGCTGCGCGCGCACGCGACTCACCGCGGCCGGCCGCTCACCAGGGTGGTGCGCCGCCTCATGTACGTGCTCGCGTGGCGCAATCCGCTGCTGTACCCGCTGCCGTGGGGCGGCGAGGTGCCAGGCGACGAACCCTCCACGCCGGACTACATGCCTTACCTCACGGAGGAAGAGCTGCAGAAGCTTCACGCGGCGATGGTCGCGCGGGAGCGGCTGCTGGACCTCGCCCGCAGGCTGCCGCTGGCGGCGCTTGCGTACTCGGTGCTCATCGAGGATGGGGCGATGGGACGGCTGCTCGACCTCGGGCTTCCCGCCGGCGACCGCGCCGAGGCGATCGCCGACCTGCGCGCGGCCATCGAAGGCCTCGAGTCGATCGAGGCCGTATACGAGCGGCTGCACGGCAGCAAGCCGCTGCTGGGAGATATCGCCGGCCCGCTGGACGGTTTGCTCGCGGCGGCAGCAGACGACACCGAGCCGGCCGGCGGGCGCCGCGACGCGGTCCAGGTGCTGACCGTGCACCAGGCCAAGGGGCTCGAGTTCGAGGTTGTCTTCTGCTCCGCCCTTGCGCACGGCCTGTTCCCGCTGGATGCGAGGCCGCACCCGCTGCTCGACGCGGACGACCGGGCCTGGCTCGAGCGGTTCAAGGTCGGCTTCATGCCCTCGTGGCCTTCGGACCCCGACGGCCACCTGGCCGAGGAGGCGCGGCTCGCTTACGTGGGCATGACGCGGGCGCGGCGGCGTCTCTACCTCACGTACGCGGACTCATACCTGCGCCGGGCGGGGCCGTCGGTGTTTCTCGACATGTCGGAGCCGGAGGCCGAGCAGCGCGAGCTGACCCGCGCCTCTTCGCGGCTCGAGCCTGGCGACGTCCTGCTCGCGCGCGAGGCCGAGGTCCTCCTGGCGGCGCATCCGGCGGCACTTGCGGAGCCCGCCCTTGCGCGTGCGCGCGCGCTCGGGCTCGACGTCGCGTTTCTGGTCGACCGCGAGTCGGGTGAGCCGTTCGAGTCGTACGGCGGCGACCGCAACCCGGCCGCGGTGGAGATCGATCACTTCAGCCCGACGACCCTCAACGATTACCTCAAGTGCCCGCGCCTTTACTGGTACAACCACCATCCCGGCCTCGTCAATGAGCCGCGCTCGGTGGCGATGGAACGCGGAGGTTTCCTCCACGAGGTGCTGCAGGACTTCCACGAGCACGAGGACGAGTGGTGGGGCCGGTTCGACGTCGAGCACCAGCGTCGCTGGCTCGACGAGGCGCTGCAGCGCCATCTCGACGGCTACCTCGTGCGCATGGAGGGCGTGCTCGACCGCAAGCGAGAGGAGAAGCAGGTCCGCACGCTGCTCGGCAACTACATCCGGTCCATCACCGGCATGCAGCACATCCGGCGCCTGCGCACGCTCGCCATCGAGAAGCGCTTCCACCTCGAGCTCGACGGCGTCGAGGTGGTGGGCAAGATCGATCGTGTCAACGACGTGGGCGACGGCGAGGTCGAGGTCGTCGACTACAAGACCGGCGCGGGCAAGAACATGCGCATCGCCTACGAGATGTACTTCGGCCCCGAGCTGCACGACGTCCAGCTCGCGCTCTACTACCTGGCCTGCAAGTACGGGTTCGACGACGAGGGCAAGCCGCTGGGCTTCCAGCCCCGCTTCCTCTCCCTCTGGTACCCGAAGGACTGGGTGTGGGGCGGGATGCGCCAGGACGTCTTCAGCGTCGGCCGGCCGGCGGGGTTGAAGGAGTACCGGGAACGGCCGCTGACCGAAGAGGACCTCGAGCGCAGCCGCGACGTGGTCATGACGGCGATCGAGCGCATCAAGGGCGGCCACTTCGAGCCCGCGCCGCGCGAGATCGCCGGCACGTGCGTGACGCGGTTCGGCACGTGCCCGCACGCCGCGATCTGCTCGTACGGAGGCGCGCCGCCCGAATGAGCGCGACACGTGTCGGTGCTCCGACGCTGAGTGTCGAGCAGGCCGCCGCCGCGCACGCCGGCCCGCCGGGCGCGTTCCTCATCGCCGCCGGCCCGGGCACCGGCAAGACCTTCACCGCGACCGAGCGGTTCTGCTGGCTGGTCGAGCAGGGAGTCGGTCCCGACGAGATCCTCACCGTGACCTTCAGCGACCGGGCGGCGGAGGAGCTGCGGCAGCGGATCACGGCCGAGCTTTCCGCACGGCGCCCGGACCTCGGCCCTCAAGCCCTGGACTCGTCCTGGATCGGGACCTTCCACGGGGTGTGCGCGCGGCTGCTCGACGAGTCCGCCTACCTGGTCGGAGCGGCTCGAGAGCAGCGCGTGCTCGACGAGACCGGTCAGCGCCTCTTCGAGCAGGAGCTGATGGCCAGGCTCCGCAGCGGCGCCACGGCGCCGTTCGACCCGGACTCGTTCACCGCCCTTTCGGTGGACGACCTGGACGACCTGCTGCGCTCGGGCCTGCGCTTCCTCCTCAAGCTGAAGGGCCGCGGGATCGGGCCGGAGAGCTTCCACCGGCACGCGCTCGAGCTGCACGAGCGGCACTGGAGCGGGCGCCCTCAGCCGAACGGCTCGGGCGGTCCTGACCCGGCCAGGGCCGAGGTGGAGGCGATCGAGGTCCTGTCCACGATCTACCGCGCCTACGAAGAGGGCCTGCACTCCCAGGAGCTGCGCGACTTCGACGACCTGCTGCTCGAGGTCATCGACGCCCTGGAGCGCGTGCCCGAGTTCCGCCGCCGGTGTCGCGAGCGCTTTCGCTACCTGATCGTCGACGAGTTCCAGGACACCAACCGCATCCAGCTCGACTTCATCCGTCTGGCGGCCGCGGACGAATTCGGCAATGTGACCGTGGTCGGCGACGCCAAGCAGTCGATCTACGGCTGGCGCGACGCCGAGATCGAGAACATCCGGACTCGATTTCCCGGGCAGCGGCTCCCTCTGACGCACAACCGCCGCTCGTTCCAGGGCATCCTCGATTGCGCCACCGACTTCATCCGCCGCGACCCCGACTTCGCCGAGGAACCGCCGCTCGTGGCCACTCGCGGCGCCGGCGCCGGTCCACCCGTGAGCGTCGTCATGGCGCCCGACTCACGCACCGAGGCGCGCACCGTGGGCGAGGCGATCCGCCGCCTGCACGTCGGGGGCGTCCCCCTTCGCAGCATCGCGGTCCTGTCCCACTCGGTCCGCATGCTGCCCCGCGAGTTCGAGGACGAGCTCCGCCGCCAGGGCATCCCGTACCTGACGAGCGGCGGGTCCGGGTTCTTCGACCGCCAGGAGATAAAGGATGTGCTCGCGCTGCTCCGCCTCGCGGAGAACCCGATGGACGACGGAGCGCTGGTGCGCATCCTGCAGGGCCCGATCGTCCGGTTGCCCGACCGCGGCATGTACCGCCTCGCGTCGCGGCGTTTCGAGCGGTCGGGCATGCGGCTGCGCGACTGCTTCGACGAGTCGCGGCGCGAGGGCTTCCCGGAGATGGAGCCGAAGGTCGCGGCCGAGGCCGTCCGCCTCGTCGAGCTGACGGACCGCATCGGCCTCCTGCGCGACGCGCTGACGGTCGCCGACATCCTGAACCGCCTGCTCGAGGAGAGCGGATACCTCCGGTGGGCCGAGCTTCGTGCCCAGCGGGACGGCAGCCCGCGCGCCTTGTTGAACCTGCGCAAGGTGTTCGCGCTCGCGGGCCGTTTCGAGCGCGATCTCGCGATGGCCGGGATCGGCGACTTCGTGCGCCACCTCGACCAGGTGATCGACGCGGAGCTCCCGGTGGGTGAGGCGGCCGAAGAGGCGGCCGGCGCCGAGGCCGTCTCGCTGCTGACGATCCACGCCGCCAAGGGCCTCGAGTTTCCGATCGTGTTCCTCGTCAACCTGCGGCCGCCCAGGCCGCGGGACACCGAGCGCCTTTTCTTCGACCCCGACCACCTCGGTTTCGTGATGAAGAACTGGCGCGGCGAGAAGCATCCGCGTTACGCCGAGACGTCGCCGGGCGCGCCCGCGGTGGCGCTGGCGATCGGGGAAAGGCGCCGCATCGTCTACGTCGGACTGACGCGCGCCAAAGACGCGCTGTACGTCACCGCGACGCGAGAGGAGCCGTCCTCGCACGAGCTCGGGACCGGTCCGCTCGAAGAGCACGACCACTTCGCCGAGATCCTGAGCTGGGCGCTCGCGCACCCGGAGTCGGCCTCTGTGATCGAGGCCGAGCAGCTCGAGCTGCCTGTGCCGCGCGCGGCCAACGGGCAGGTCCGTGACGACCCCTCGGTCGTGGCCGCGGTGCTCGACCGTCTCGAGCACATCCGGCCCGGTGACCAGCCCGCGGCGGGAGCGGGGCCGGCGCCCGCTGAGCTGAGCTTCTCGCAGCTACACGATTTCGAGCTGTGCCCGGTGCGGTATCGCTTCGCCCACGCGTGGCGCGTGCCCGCCCCGCCAGACGAGCTCCAGCCGGCGCACGTGCGCGCGCTCGGGTCCACCGACCTGGGCGCGGCGGTGCACGAGGCGCTCGCGGCCTGGCACCTGAACGGCGGCGACCTCCTGTCCCTCTATCGAGGGCCGGAGGCCGGCCGCGAGATGCTGACGCGTTACCTCGGGCACCCGCTCGCTTCGGCGCCGACGCTCGCGGTCGAGGTGGGGTTCAACATGGCGCTCGGTCGGTCGCGGGTGCGCGGCGTTGTCGACCGAGTCTGTGAGGTCGGTGGCCGCACGACGCTGATCGACTTCAAGACCAACGCCACGCTCGACCGGGCCCTCGTGGAGGCCTACACCCTGCAGCTTCGCATCTACGGCGTGGCCGCGAGGCGCGGCCTCCTGCCCGGCGGTCGCGACCCGCGCCTCGTCCTGTTCGACCTCCGCCGCGCGGACGTGCGCGAGGTCGCGCCGGACGACGCCGCCGTGGACGCCCGCGTGACCCTGGCGGCGGAGCGCATCGCGGCGGGTGATTACGCCCTTCGTCCTGAGCACGCCCAGCGGCCGTGCAACCTGTGCGCCTATCGTCGGATCTGCCCTGACGCCCGTCGCGACCTGTAACCGCCAGTGACCCGCTTCGCGCACCCGACCCCGGGGGTGGAGCTCGACTGGCTGGGCGTCGACCTGGGCGGATGGGTGGCGTTGTTCGGCACCGCCGGCTACGGGCCGGTCCCCGTCAGCGTCGCCGCGCACCGCGAGCAGGTCGAGCGCGGAGTGGCAAAGCTTGGTCCGCTGCGCGGCCGGCTGTTCTCCTTCGAGTGGGGGCCGGCCGCTTCGGAGCCTTACGTTCGCCGCGTGAATCCCGCGCGTCCGGTCCGAATCGACCAGGTCGGCGACCGTGAGGTCGCGGCCGCGGCGATGCTGGCGCGGCTCCCGCTCGAGTTCGAGCACAGCCCGCGAATCCGCGTCGCCGACCTCCAGGTACCGCTCTACGGCGAATCGCCGGCGCCCGCCGACGTCAGCGAGCGGTACTTCGAGCGACGCGAGATCAGGGAGGCGATCGCGTTCGCGGAGTCCGGCGGAATCGCCGTCCACCGCAACTTCGACTCGTACCATGGGTCCACCTTTCGGGGATTTCGCCGCGAGAAGCCATTCCTGCACGTGATCGGCCTCCGGGCCAACCTCGAGGCATGGGGCCGGCTGCATGGACTGCGACCGGAGTGGATCCAGCCCGAGAAGCGGCGTCGGGTCGCCCACTACGACGTCTATGGCCCGGCGGCGGACGCATTGATCGCGCGGCTTAGACCGACCTCTTGACGGTGCATGACGCGATGCGTTATACTGCGTCATGAAAATCACGGAGGTAAGGAAAATGAGCACCGATTTCGCCAGGACCGCAACCGCAGTAGAGGAGTTCGCCGTCGGGGCCGCAGAGGCGGCGGCCGAGGTCGCTTCCGACCCGGTGGGCACCGCGCGCCGGCAGGTCCGCAACCTGGAGCGCAAGGGCTCGCCGGCTGCGCGCAAGTTCAACCGCCGGCTGAATGCGATCCTCCCCGACCGGGTGACCGTGTTCGGGCTCGAGGTGAACGACCGCCTGCCCGAGAAGCTCGCCATCAAGGGACTGCACGTGGTGCGAGCCCAGGCGCGCCGTCAGGACATGCTGGGCGGCGTCGCCAAGCGGACGCTGCGGATCTTCAACGGCTCGTTCAAGACCATCGCCCGGACGGCGACCCGCCTCGAGGAGGCGAGCCAGCTGACACCGAAGCGCGAGGTCGAAAGCAAGCCCGCGCGCAAGCGCGCGCGGACGTCACGCCGCCGCGCCGCGTAGATAGACCCGACGCAACAGGGCGCCTCAAGCCGAGGCGCCCTATTGTTTTTCCGCGATGGTTGTGTGCACGGGGTCGATCGCGTACGACTACATCCTCACGTTCAAGGGCCGCTTCAAAGACCACATCCTTCTCGACAAGACGCACATCCTGAACCTCAGCTTCCTGGTCGACGACCTGCAGAAGCGGCGTGGCGGCGTCGCCGGCAACTACGCGTACAACCTCGCCCTGCTCGGTCAGCCGGCTGCCGTCCTGGCGACCGCGGGCACCGACGCCACCGAGTATCGCGACTGGCTCGCCGCCCGCGGCGTCGACTGTCGCGGCTTTCGGCTGCTCGAGGGCGAGATGAGCGCCACCGGCTTCACGACGACCGACATGGACGACAACCAGCTGACCGGCTACTACGGCGGCGCGATGTGGAAGGCGGCGATGCTCGGTCTCGACGACGGGCCGCCCGACGTTAACGCCGTGATCATCGGCCCGAACGATCCCGGCGCGATGAAGCGTCTCGTGCGCGAGTGTCGCGAGCGCGGCGTGCCGTTCGTCTTCGACCCCGCGCACCAGCTGCCGATGATGGACGGCTCCGACGTCACCGACAGCACCGACGGGGCCTGGATCGTCATCGGCAACGACTACGAGCTGGAGCTGATCCAGGAGCGCACGAAGCGCGACGTCAAAGGGCTGCTGGACCTGTCGGAGATGGTCGTCACGACGCTGGGCCGCCACGGCTCGCGCATCACCACGCGCGACGGTTCGGTCGAAGTGCCGGCGGCGCCGGCGCGCCACGAGGCCGACCCGACGGGCGCGGGCGACGCCTATCGCGCCGGGCTCGTCGCGGGTCTGCTGCGGGGTCTCGACCTCCGCGAATCCGGATGCGTTGCGTCACTGGCGGCGACGTACGCGGTCGAGCACGTGGGCACGATCGAGCACCGTTACTCGCGCGAGGACTTCTGCTCGCGGCACCTCGACGCGTTCGGCTTCGAAGTCTCGGAGAAGCTGTTCGCTAGTTGAACTTCTTGCCCTGGTCGCGCCGGTAGGCCCAGAGCGCGAGCAGGAAGAAGCCCACCGTGTACGCAGCCATGAAGTACCAGTCGGCGTTGAGGTCGTTCTCGGGAAAGCCGACCGAGTTCCACACCAGGTGCGCCGCCCGGAAAAGAGGCAGGTAAGGCGCGATGTCCTGCAGGAACCTGGGCAGAAGGCTGAGGGGGAAGAAAAGGCCTGAGGCAAACGCGGTCGGCAGGTAGATCAGGTTGGTGACCGCGGGCGCCGATTGGGGTGAGGCGAGATAACCGAGGGCGAACCCGAGGCCGATGAACGGGATCGAGCAAAGCATCGCCCTGAATACCAACGTGAGCCACTGCGAAGTCTCCAGCCGCACGCCGCCCACGACCGACGCGAAAAGGCCCAGGGCGATGATCGACAGGAGCGCGATCGCCAGCGCGGAAAGTGCCTTGGCGATGAAGTACACGTAGGCGGGCAGCGGCGTCGCCTTCATGAGCAGGTCCTGCTTCTGTCCCCGTTCGTTGGCAAGCGAGATGCCAAAGCCGAGCACCATCACATTGGCCACGCCGTAGAGGGCCATCGAAGCCAGGAAGTACTGGCCGAACGTGACGCTCCCCGGCGGGCCCATCGACACGTTTCTCTGCCCCAGGCCGATGAACGCGTAGAACATCGCGGGCAGCACGATGCTGGTCACGCTGAACGCGGGCACGCGGAGGAGCTTCACGAACTCCGCGTAGCTCTGGCGGGCGAGCATCGGCGGAAGCGGCGCGGTGGCGCGCCGGACGGCGACGGCGCTCATGCCTTGACCTCGTGCCGAGTCATGGCGACGAACGCTTCCTCCAGGTCGGCGCCCGCGACCTGGAGGTCGTGCATCTCGACGCCGCGACGGAAGAGCTCGCGCAACACCGCTTCGGGCTGATTGGTCAGGAGCCGCACGCGGTGATCCTCGATCTGCCTGTCGGTCAGCGGCAGACCGTCGAGCTTCTCGCCGTCGGGGTCGGGCGTGGAGAAAGTGATCCTCTTGCCGGCCACGCGCGACTTGATCTCGGCCGGCGTCGAGTCCGCGATGACCTTGCCCCGGTCGATGACGATGATTCGCCGGGCCAGCTGGTCCGCCTCCTCGAGGTAGTGCGTCGTCAGGACGATGGTCCGGCCCCGCGCGGCGAGCTCGCCGATCTCGTCGAGGAAGCGGCGCCGGCCCTCGACGTCCATCCCGACCGTCGGCTCGTCCAGGAACAGCGCGTCCGGGTTGCCGCAGACGGCGAGGGCCAGGTACAGCCGCTGGTGCTGTCCGCCCGAGAGGTCTTTGACCAGGCTGCGGGCCTTCTCTTCGAGTCCCGCCATGGCGATCGCGTCCGACGTGGGGAGCGGGTTGGGGTAATAAGCGCGGAAGAGGTCGACCATCTCGCTCACGCGAAGCATTCCGGGGACGCCGGACTCCTGCAGCATCACGCCGACCCGGCTGCGGGCCTTGAGGTCCTTGGGGTCGAGGCCGAACAATCGCGCGGATCCCGAGGTCGGGTTGCGCAGTCCGAGCATCAGGCTGATCGACGTGGTCTTGCCGGCTCCATTGGGACCGAGCATGGCCACGACCTCGCCCGGCTCGATGGTGAAGCTGACGTCGTCGAGAGCCTGCACGGCGCCGTAGCGCTTGGAGGCGTGGCTGAGCTCGACGGCGGGTTCGCTCACGGGCTAAAGGCTAGAGTTTTCGCGTGGCCACGATCTTCACCCAGATCATCGAAGGCCGCCTCCCCGCACGGTTCGTCTGGAAGGACGATCGCTGCGTCGTCTTCCTCTCCAACCGGCCTCTCCGGCCTGGCCATTCGCTCGTCGTTCCGCGCGCCGAGGTCGACCACTGGATCGACCTCGACACCTCGCTGCTCGACCACCTCGCCGAGACCGCGCAGGCGATCGGCCGGGCGCAGATGGCCGGCTTCAAGCCCGAGCGCATCGGCGTGATGCTGGCCGGGCTCGAGGTGCCGCACTGCCACTTTCACGTCGTGCCGATCCGCGGCCTGCACGACCTCGACTTCGGCAATCAGGACCCCAATCCCGACCCCGCGATGATGGACGGCGCCGCCGAGACGATCCGCCGTGAGCTGCGGCGGCTCGGCCACACCCAGGTCAGCGACTAGGGTTCGCCGAGGAGCCTTTCCAGCTGCTCGATGTGGATCTCGAGGTGGCTCACCAGGGGCATCCGGGCGACGTCCTCGGCGGTCATCGTGATGCCATCGCCCATCTCCGCCGGGCGGCGCAGGTCTTGCGGCTTCGCGGTGCGCAGCGTCTCGATCGTGCGGTCGTGGTCCGCCACGACCATGCGCAGCAGGTCGGGCGGCTCGAGCAGGGACATCTGGTGGCCCACCGCGTCGCGAAGGTGGACCGACTCCATGAGATCCATGCTCGGCAGCTGCCCGGTCGCGATCCGGTGGACCAGCACGCCGTAGAACTTCGACAGCACCGCGATGTGGGCAAGCAGCTCGTGCGCCGTCCACTCCTCTTTGTCGGTGCGCTCGGACTTGATGCGCGGCCCGAGGGCGCTGACGCGTCGCGAAGCCTGCTGCAGCCGGTCGGCCAGGATCATTCGTTCGCGGTCGAAGTAGGTGTCGAGAAATCCCTTGAGGTCGTCGACGGTGAAGGTGGGGCTCTCGATCTTCACTGGAGTCCTCTCACAGACTAAGCGAGAATCGGACCATGTGCTACGGAGACGACGCTCGACCGCCTCTGCCGCCGGTGGGCGGGGCAGCCGCCGACCAGGGCGACATCACGCTGACCGCCGCCGACGGCACGAAGTTCATGGCGTACTACGCGCGCGCCGCGCAGCCGACCGGCGCGGGCATGGTCGTCCTGCCCGACGTCCGCGGCCTGCACCGGTTCTTCAAGGAGCTCGCGCAGCGCTTCGCCGAGGCGGGCATCGACTCGGTCGCGATCGACTACTTCGCGCGCACAGCGGAGAATGACGACCGCAGCGACAAGTTCGAATACATGCCTCACGTGCAGAAGACGACGCCGGAGGAGATCGCGGCCGACGTCGCCGCCGCCATCGCTTATCTGAGATCAGACGAGGGCGGGGCGGTGAAGTCCGTCTTCACCGTCGGCTTCTGCTTCGGCGGCTCGAACTCGTGGAACCAGTCGGCGCAGCAGCCCGGCCTCGCCGGCGCCATCGGCTTCTACGGCCGGCCGGTGCGGACCGAGCCGCTCATCTCGAAGATGAAGGCGCCGCTCATGCTCATGATCGCCGGCGCCGACGCCGCGACCACCCCCGAGCAGAACGCCGAGTTCGAGCGCAGGCTGAAGGCGGCGGGCGTCGCGTTCGAGGCCCACGTGTATGCAGACGCCCCGCACAGCTTCTTCGACCGCACGTACGAGCAGTGGAAGGACGCGTGCGACGACGCCTGGCGGCGGATGCTGGACTTCGTCGAGAAGCACGCCTAATCGCGAATCAGGTAGCGCTCGGCGACGTCGACCATGAACTCGCCGATCTGTGAAGGATCGAGGTTCCAGCGTGACCTGAGGCTGTCGTAGGTCATGAGGTCGGTGAGCAGGTACAGGATCATGGCGGCCTGCTCGGCCGTGACGCCCCGACGTAGACGGCCCTGCTCCGCCAGCCGCCCGGCCTGGTAGCGCATCCCGTCGGCACGGCTCTGGTCAGCGGTCTGCTGCACCGCCATGATCTCGGCGTCGAGCTGCGCCAGCACGTTGATGCGCCGGGCCAGCTCATGGAAGGACTCCATCATCCGCGCGCCCTCGGGCAGGGCGCGCCGCATGCCCTCGGCCGCGTCGGGCAGGTTGAAGAGCTGGAGGGTCTGCTCGAACCCCGCGCGCATCAGGGCGTCGACGATCACGGCGCCGATCAGGCCGGCGCGGGAGCCGTGCAGGGAGTAGATCGTCGACCGCGCCACACCGGCGCGCCGCGCCACGTCGCCGACGCTTAGCTCCGGCGTCAGACCGTCGAGGATGGCCTCGCGCGCAGCGTCCAGGATTCGCCGGCGCGTTGCGTCCGCCGTCTCGGCGCGCGCCTTCATCCGATAGGGCCGAGGCACGGCGCACATCATAGTTGACAAGACAGTCTGTATTCTCAATAATTGACCGCACAGCCTGTCGGCTGAAATCAGGAGGTGGGCGGCGATGGTCACGACGATGGGTGTCCGGTTGAGGGAGGCGACGGTGGTCGACCTGGTCACGTTCAAGCGGGACGGCACGGCGGTTCGCACGCCCGTGCTTTCAACCCCGACTGAGCAGGGACTGCTGGTGCGTACGCACCACACGGCGGCCAAGCTCAAGCGGCTGCGCAACGATCCACGGGTGGAGATCACGCCGTGCCAGGGCCGACGCCGGCTCTATGAGTTCACCGAGCGCGGAACGGGACGGATCCTGTCCGAGGCGGACACGGCGGCGTGCCTGGAGCTGCTGCATCGGCGGCACGGGCTGCTCGGCCGCGCCGCGACGTGGATCCGCCACCTTCGAGGCATGCGCGACGTCTTCATTGAGGTCACGCCCACCTGAGCGGCTAGACACGAGGTCCAAGGTCGGGCCGCGACCGTATAGTCGGGGCTGTGGCAAAGATGGCCTTGAGGTCCAAGGCCGCGCGCACCGCCCCACGGCTGCCCCCGGGCCTGATCGACGAGCTGGAGCGCCGGCACGCCGGCATGGCGAGGCACATGGCCAGGGCGGTGGTCACCCTCGTCCGCTGGGACACCTCGACCGGCGTGCCTCCCCAGCGCGAAGCCATCGTGCGCGCCTGCGCGGCGGGCCTGGACCTGTTCCTGGCGACCGCCCGCGAGGCCAGGCCGGCGACCCAGGAGGAGCTGCGTCGGGTCGCGCAGCTGGGCATCCTCCAGGCGCGGAGCAGCCAGTCGGTGGAGCCGATCCTGGCCGCTTACCGCATCGCCGCGCGGGTGGCGTGGGACGAGATCCTGCGCGCCTGGCGCGGTCACCGCGAGGCGACGCCCGAGGCGATCATGCTGGTCGCGAACTACGTCTTCGCCGCCCTCGACCAGGTGGGGGCGGAGGTGACGAAGGCTTACCTCCACGCGCGCGAGCAGCACATGCAGCGAGGCACGCGCGCCCACGCGCGCTTGTTCCACGCCCTGATCAGCGACAACTTCGACTCCGAGCTCGAGCTGCAGCGCCAGGCGCTCGCGCTCAACACGTCGCTTGTCGCGAGCGGCTACGTGGCCGTCGTGTGCAAGCTCGTCGTCGGCAACCGCGACGGCGAACGTGGAGGCCAGGCCCTGGCCGAAGTCGCGGCGTCGCTCGACGTACCGCGGGGCGCGCTGGTGCATGCGACCGACCCGAGCACCCTCGTCGTGCTGTGGCCCGCCGAGTCGCCCGATGACGTCGACGTGGCGAGGCAGTTCCTGGTCCGGCTCCAGGACGAGGCGGGCCGGCGCTCCGGCAGCCTCCGCGCCCGCGTCCGGGCCGGCATCGGCGGCCACCACGCCGGTCTGCATGGCATCGCGCGCTCCTACCTCGAGGCTCAACAGGCGATCGAGGTCGGCCGCAAGCTTCGCCCCGATTCGCTCGTGCACGGCCACGACGAGGTCATCCCGCACCTGGTCCTCGCCCAGAACCCGCGTCTTGCCGAGCGCTTCGTCGCCCACAGCCTGGGCCGGCTCATGGATCCGAAGCTGCGCAACCGGACCCAGCTCCTCGAGACGCTGGACGCCTACCTCGCCAGGGGCTCGGTCAAAGACGCCGCGAGCGCACTGGGCCTCCACCGCCACACGGTCCTGTACCGCCTGGACAGGCTGAAGGAGCTGCTGGGCGGCGACCTCGACTCCCCCGCCAGGCGGTTGCGCCTCCAGCTGGCCCTGGATCTGCAAAAAATCCTGTAATCGACTTGGACTTCGAGTCCAAACAATGGCACGGTTTTTGCCACTTGGTGCGGGTGCCGGTTGGCCGTGGCGTCCCTATGCTGGAACCATGGCATTGAACTCAAACGGGCATCGTCGCGTGGCCGTCACGGGCATGGGCTTCGTCACCCCGATCGGCAGCGACCTGGAGACGGTCTGGTCGAACATGGTCGAAGGGGTCTCCGGGGTGGGGCGCATCACGCGCTTCGATACGACCAACTTCGACACCAAGATCGCGGCCGAGGTCAAGGGCTTCAACCCCGAGGACCACATGGACCGCAAGACCGCCCGCCACATCGGGCGCTACTGCCAGTTCGCGCTGGCCGCCTCCAAGCAGGCGTTGGCGATGGCCGGTCTCGACCCGGCGCAGATGAACCCCGACGACGTGGGTGTGATCGTCAGCTCGGGCATCGGCGGCATGGAGGAGATCGAGAAGAGCCACACCGCGCTGATGGAGCGCGGGCCCAAGCGCATCAGCCCCTTCACGGTGCCGATGATGATCGCGGACATGGCGGCCGGCATCGTCGCCATCCACACGCACGCGGGCGGACCGAACTACGCCATCGTCAGCGCCTGCGCGTCCAGCGCGCACGGAATCGGCGAGGCGTCGGAGATCATCAAGCGCGGCGACGCGGTGGCGATGCTCGCGGGCGGCTCCGAGGCGACGATCACGCCGCTGACCATGGGCGCCTTCTGCCAGATCAAGGCGACGAGCGAGCGCAACGACGAGCCGGAGAAGGCGTGCCGTCCATTCGACCTCGGCCGCGACGGCTTCGTCATGGGCGAGGGCTCGGTGATGTTCGTGCTCGAGGACATGGACCATGCGAGGGCCCGTGGCGCGCACGTGTGGGCGGAGATCGCCGGCTACGGCGCGAGCGCCGACATGTACCACTTCACCGCGCCCCAGCCGGAGGGCAAGGGTGCCGCGCGGGCCATGAAGAAGGCCCTCGAGTCGAGCGGCGTCGACCCGAAGCAGGTCGGATACGTGAACGCGCACGGGACCTCGACCAAGCTCGGAGACGTCGCCGAGACCAAGGCCATCAAGTCGGTCTTCGGCGACCACGCGTTCGAGCTGGCGGTGAGCTCCACCAAGTCGGTGCACGGGCACCTGCTCGGCGCGGCCGGCGCAATCGAGGCCGCCGCGTGCGTGCTGGCTCTCGACCGCGGCCTGCTGCCGCCGACCATCAACCTCGACGACCAGGACCCGGAGTGCGACCTCGACTACGTGCCGAACAGGGCGCGCAAGGCTGACGTCGACGTCGCGATCTCGAACTCGTTCGGGTTCGGCGGCCACAACGCGACCCTCGTGATCAAGAAGGGCGAGTCGGAGGCTTAAAAGGAGAAAAGATGCCAAGTCAGCTCAACTTCAAGGAACTCCAGGACCTCTCGGCAGAGATCCTCGGCATCGACCCCGACCAGATTCAGATGGACAAGAGCTTCCAGCGCGACCTGGCGGCGGACTCTCTCGACCTGGTCGAGCTCATCGCCGCCATCGAGGACAAGTACGACGTCGAGCTGCCCGACGAGGAGCTCGAGAAGATGAAGGTCATCGCCGACCTGTGGAAGTACCTGGAGCAGAAGACCGCCGAGCGTCTGGAGGCTTAGCCCAGATGGCCATCTCCACCAACTACCGAACCCGGTCGGATGCGGTGCCTCTCAAGTCGTTCAAGGTCAAGGGCCGGCCGAGCGCCATCGCCGGCGTCGGCGTGTACGCGCCCGAGAAGGTGCTCAGCAACTTCGACCTCGAGCAGATCATGGACACGTCGGACAAGTGGATCACGGAACGCACGGGGATTCACCGCCGCCACATCGCCGAACCGGGCACCACGACCTTCGACATGGCGACGAAGGCGGCGCGCGCGGCGCTCGAGGCGGCCGAGGTCAGCGCCAAGGACCTCGACATGATCCTGGTCGGCACCTCCTCACCCGACGGCCCGTTTCCCTCCGTCGCCTGCCGTGTGCAGAACGAGCTGGACGCGCCGGGGTCGGTGGCCTGGGACACGCTGGCCGCGTGCACCAGCTTCGTCTACGCCCTGTCCATCGCCGACTCGTTCATCGCCACCGAGCGCGCGGACACGGTGCTGGTGATCGGCGCCGAGGTCCTCTCCCGGCTCATCGACTACACCAACCGCGGCACGGCCGTGATCTTCGGCGACGGCGCGGGCGCGGCGGTCGTGCGGCCCGCGCCGAAGGGCGCCGGTTTTCTGAGCTGGTGCCTCGGGTCCGACGGTCGCGGCTACGCGCAGGTGACGTGCGGCAACATCGAGAAGGGCGCCTACGCGGCCAAGGACCCGAACCCGTACATCGAGATGGTGGGGCCTGACGTCTTCAAGTTCGCGGTCGACATCTTCATCCGCCAGGCGACCGAGGTCTGCCGCGAGGCGGGCATCTCGCTCGACGAGATCGACCTGTGGGTGCCGCACCAGGCGAACCAGCGCATCATCGACGCCGCCGCGCGGCGCATCGGCCTGCCGATGGAGCGTGTGGCGGTGAACATCGACGAGTACGGCAACACGTCGAGCGCGTCCATCCCGCTGGCGCTGGAGGAGGCGGTCCGCAACGGCCGCGTCAAGCCCGGCGACAACGTTCTGCTGGCGGGCTTTGGATCCGGACTTACCTGGGGCGCGACGCTCCTGAAGTGGGCGTAGCGATTTTGGTCTGGTGATAGATCTCTCCGGTCCCATCGCGTTGCTCTTTCCCGGCCAGGGCGTGCAGAAGCCCGGCATGGGCAGGAGCCTGTACGACCGCTACCCGGCGGCGCGTCGGGTCTTCGAGCGCGCCGAGGAGATCCTCGAGATGCCAGTGCGCAAGCTGTGCTTCGAGGGTCCGGTCGAGGAGCTCAACCGGACCGACGTCATCCAGCCGTGCGTGATGACCGTGTGCTGGGCGGCCTATGAGGTCTGGCGCGAGAGCTACGGGCTCGAGAACGTGAGCGTCACCGCGGGCCACAGCCTGGGTGAGATCGCCTCGCTCGCGGCCGCCGGCGCCATCCCGTGGGAGACGGCGCTGCTGCTGGTCAAGGAGCGCGGCCGCGTCATGGCCAAGGCCGCCGGCGAGCACGTCGGCATGATCGCCATCGTCGGCCTCGACGAGGCGCAGGTCGAGACCATCAGGGTGCGGGCCGCCGAGCGTGGAAGGCTGTGGATCGCCAACCGCAACGCCGACGTCCAGTTCGTCCTCTCCGGTGAGATGCCGGCGGTGCAGGAGGCGGAGCGGCTGGCCAAGGCCG
>JBKPCW010000139.1:0-2242 GCA_046727555.1 Candidatus Dormiibacterota bacterium
CCGGCCGTCCAGCTGCTCGCTCGCGATCCACTTCTTGTTCGATCCGGCGGGGATGAGCGCGGGCAGCCCGGTCGTCGGGTCGAACAGCTTCGCCATGTTGGGGAACAGGCCTGGCGGCTCTTCCTGAAAACCCTTCGTCAACGGGATGTGCAGATAGACCTTGCCGGAGATCATCACTACCTGGATGGAGAAGGTGATGTCGCGGTCTTTGACCTTGTAGATGGTGTCGCTGTCCGTGGGCATTCGCACCGCCGTGGTTGCGCTGGTCAGCGCGTAGTTCTGCACGCTGAGCGTGCCTTTCGTCACCTTCAGCGTCGCGCTCGCGCTCTGGATCTGCGCCATCGCCACGCCGCTCTCGCGCAGGATCTTGGCCGCGTCGCCCGAAGGCTGGTTGGCGCAAGCGGCGAGCACAATCGAGGCGACCACGAGCAGGCGCTTCACTCGCGCGCCCTCACGATGATCCGCACCGGACGGTCGTAGAACAGGTACTCCCAGGCCCAGTTGACGAGCACGACGAGGCGGCTGCGGAAGCTGATCACGTTGACGAGGTGCACGCCGAGCCACAAGAGCCAGCCGAGGAATCCCGAGAGGTGCAGCCAGCCGAGCTGCGCCACCGCCGAGTTGCGGCCGATGGTGGCCATGATCCCGGGATCCTTGTAGCGAAACTTGCGGGCGCCCCCGCCGGCCACCATGTCCGAGATCGTCGCGGCGACCTGACGGCCTTCTTGCATGGCGACGGGGATCAGCATGGGGAACAGCGCCTGCCCGTCCTGCGCGCCGGCCAGGTCGCCGACGACGAACACCACGGGATGTCCCGGGATCTGCAGCGTGTCGCCGACCTTGATCCTGGCCTGTCGGGTCAAAGGCAGGCCGGTGACCTTGCCGATGTTCGACCCCCTCACTCCGGCCGTCCAGATCACCGTCTCGGCGGCGATCTCCTGGCCGTTCGAGAGCTTGATGCAGCCGTCGGCCACCGACTCGACGCGCGTGTTCAGCATCACCTCGATTCCCTTCTGCTCCAGCGAGCGGTGGGCGGCCTGACGCAGTGAAGGCACGAAAGGTCCCAGAACATATGGCGCCGCTTCTATAAGCACCACCCGCACCTCGTTTGTGTCGAGGTCGCGGTAGTCCTTGCGCAGCACCAGGCGGACGAGCTCCGAGATCGCGCCGGCCATCTCCACGCCTGTCGGGCCGCCTCCGACGACGGCGAACGTCAGCTGCCTTCGCCGCACGTCGGGATCCTTCGTCCAGCGCGACGATTCGAACTGGGACAGGATCTGATTGCGCACCGCGAGACCCTCGTCGAGGTCCTTGAGCCCCAGCGTCTCCTCGGCGAGATCCAGGTTGCCGAAGTAATCACTCTGCGCGCCGGTGGCCAGGACGAGGTAGTCGTAGCCGAGCGGTCCGTGATCCGTGAGCAGTTCTCGCGCCTCGAAGTCGACGCCCGTGACGACGGCTTGCAGGAAGTCCGCGTTGCGGAGGGGGCGGATGAGCTGACGGACCGGACGCGCGATCTCGGCCGGATCGAGGAGCGCGCCGGCGACCTGGTAGAGGAGCGGTGTGAACAGGTGGTAGTTGTTACGGTCGACGAGCAGCACGTCGACAGGAGCGCGGCGGAGCGCCCGCGCGCATGTGAGGCCACCGAAGCCGGCGCCCGCGATGACGACGCGCGGACGCATCTTCCTATTCATGTTCAAATCGGATTGTTGCGCTGTCCCTTCTGCGGGGGATATCGGCCGCGCCCCGTGCCGTGCCGCCGGTTGGCCATCTTCTCCAGCGCCGGCTTGCCACCGGTCGCCGCGAGCAGGGACCTGGGCAGCTTCTGCTTCTTCTTGATCACGGGCTCGAAGAGGTCGCCGAGCTTGTCCACGCGCTTGAGGACCTGGTCGGACTCGAAGACGAGCAGCTCCGGGTCCCGGGCCTTGAAGCACTTCTCGACCTCGTCCCACGAAACCGGCGTCGACACCGTCGGCCGCTTGCGCGCCCGCAGCGAGTAGACGTTCACGGTCGTCTTGTGCTGGTCGTTCTGGCTCCAGTCGACGAAGACCTTGCCCTTGCGGAGCTTCTTGGCCATCCGTGAGACGACGAGCTTCGGCTCGGCGCGCTCGAGCGCCTGCGCCACGGCGTGGGCGAAGGGCTTGGTTCGCTCGTAGGTGATGTCGGAGTTCAGTGGCACGTAGACCTGGAGGCCCTTGGAGCCGGAGGTCTTCGGAAAGGACCGGAGCCCGAGGCCCTCGAAGAG
>JBKPCW010000140.1:0-4057 GCA_046727555.1 Candidatus Dormiibacterota bacterium
CCCGCGCCGAGGGCGCCGAGTCCGGAGGCGAGGAAGCCGATCGACAGCACGCTGACGATGCTGTAGAAGAGCCAGACGACCTCCCAGACCCAGTACCTCTTGTAGACGTAAAGCTGCCGCTCGGCGAAGCCGAACAGCGCCGACATCTCCGAATGTCCGGCGCCAAAGCGCCGGATGGAGTGCCTCAAACCAACGGTCAACGGGCTACCTCCTCGAGCTCCTCCTGCTCCAGCGTCTTGCCCGTGAGGTGCATGAACACGTCTTCCAGCGTGGCGCCGCCGTGCCTCGCGCAGAGCGCCGCCGGACTTCCGTCAGCCAGGACGCGGCCGCCGTCCATCATCAGCACCCGGTCGCACAGCGCCGCCGCCTCGTCCATGTCGTGGGTGCAGAGCAGGACCGTGATCTCGCGCCCGTCGCGGAGCGCGTGAAGCGCGGTCTGCACCTCCTTCTTGGACCGTGGGTCGAGCCCGGTGGTCGGCTCATCCATGAGCAGCAGGGAAGGCGCCGTCAAGAAGCTGCGCGCGATCGCCACCTTCTGCTGCTGCCCACGCGACAGCTGCTTCATCGGGTGGTCGACCACATCGCGCGGCAGGCCGAGGGCGTCGAGGATCTCGACCACGCGCTCCCGGGTTCCGCCGCCACCACCGCCGTAGAGGCGCGCGGCGTAGACCATGTTCTCCCAGGGGCTCAGCTCCTTGAAGAACGCTGCCTCCACCGACACGCGGTTGACGTGCCGGCGCACCTCGAGCGCATCGGTGACCACATCCCAGCCGAACACCCGCGCGGCGCCCGCGTCGGGCGTGAGCAGCGTGCCGAGGATCCGGATCAGCGTCGACTTGCCGCTTCCGTTGGGGCCCAGGATTCCAGTCACGCCGCCCGGCTCGACGATCAGGTCGAGCTCATGGAGCGCCACCCTGTCCTTCGCCTCCGCCATTTTCCAAAAGGGCGCGCCTGCTTCGCGCTCTCGATGGCGGAACGCTTTTATGACTCCTCTGATCTCTATTGCCGGGGCAATCATCGCCAACTCCTGAAAACCAATCTGGTCAAAAGAAAAGGACCGTCGCGGCGCCCAACCACCGCACGGTCCTTGGTTGACTTTCTGGTTTCTAGGTGTCGGCTACGAGACCAGGGTCAACGGTGTGCGGATGGGCGCGCCTCACCCTTGACGGTGAAGCGGGTCTTGTTGATCTCGCCCATTAGCACACTCCTGCTCCGATTAGACACACCCGGATAGGTGTGGAATTCGCCGGAAGCGTAAGCCGTTCCGGGCATGAAGTCAAGACGCAGAATCGAATCAGCCCTCGACCCCGAACTGGGCGAGGACGAAGGCCATGACGAAAGCCTCTTCACGCCACGACTCGTAGCGGCCCGACGGGCCCATGTGGCCGGAGCCCATCTGCGTCTTGAGCACGATCGGCCGATCCGAGCGGTTCAGCGTGCGCAGCCGGGCAACCCACTTCGCCGGCTCCCAGTAAGAGACGCGCGGGTCGTTCAGGCCTCCCATCACGAGCAGGGCCGGGTACCTGGCGTCGTGGACGTTGTCGTAGGGCGAATAGCCCTTGATGTAGTCGTAGAACTCCAACCGTCGCGGGTCGCCCCACTCGTCGTACTCGTTCACCGTCAGCGGCAGCTTGTCGTCGAGCATCGTGGTCAGCGCGTCGACGAAAGGCACCTGCGCCACCGCGCAGGCGAAGAGCTCCGGCCGCTGGTTGAGCACCGCGCCGATGAGCAGGCCGCCCGCGCTCCGGCCGCGGATGGCGAGGCGCTCGGGGACCGTGTGACCGGCCGCGACCAGGTGCTCCGCGCAGGCGATGAAGTCATCGAACGTGTTCCGCTTGCGCAGGAGCTTTCCGTCCTCGTACCACTCCCTCCCCATCTCGCCGCCGCCGCGGACGTGGGCGATGGCGAACGCGAACCCGCGATCGAGCAGGCTCAGACGGTTCGAATCGAACATCGGGTCGCTCGAGACCTCGTAGGCGCCGTAGCCGTAAAGGAGGAGCGGCGACGAGCTGGTCCTCGAGCCTTTGCGATAGACGATCGAGATCGGGACACGCACGCCATCCCGAGCCGTCGCCCACAGGCGCTCGGTCGCATAGTCGTCGCGGTTGTAGCCGCCCCGGACCGGCTGCTCCTTGACGATCGTCCGCGTGCGGGCCGCCATGTCGTAGTCGACGGCCTGCCAGGGCGCGGTCAGTGACGTGTAGAAGAACCGCATCACTCCGCCCTCGTAATCGGGGTGCGAGCCGGGGAACGCGGTGTAGGCGGCGTCGGGCTGGGCGACGACGTGCAGCTCGCCGGTCGTGGTGTCCAGGACCTCCAGGCGCTGCAGGCCGTCCGAGCGCTGGCCGAGCACGGCGCGGCCTCTGTGGACGTCCATGAAGTTGAGGCGCACGCCAGGTCGCTCGGGGACGACCTCAGTCCAGGAAGCACGACCGGGCCGCTCCTGCGGCGCCGACATCAGCCTGAAGTTGACGGCGCCGTCGTTGGTCAGAACGAGGAACCGGCCGTCCTGGTGTTCGACCGAGTATTCGATGCCCTCGCGCCGGGGCTCGATCACCGAAGGCGGCTGCTCCGGGCGGTCACTCGGGATGAACCAGCACTCACCCGTCACATGGCTGGCGGTGCTGAGGAACACGTACCGCTCGGTCTTCGACAGCTCGACGCTGACCTCGAACCGCTCGTCGTCCTCTTGCCAGACGAGCACGTCGGCGGCCGGCGGGGTGCCGAGGCGGTGGCGCCACACCTGGTACGGGCGCATGGCGTGGTCGGGCTTGACGTAGAAGAACGTCTTGCTGTCGGCGGACCAGGCCGCGCCGTAGTAGACGCCGCGGACGACGTCCGGCAGGTCGGCGCCGGTGGTCAGGTCGCGGAACCTCAGCTCGTGGAGCTCGGAGCCGTCGAGGTCGACGGCGTAGGCGACCAACGTCTCGTCGGGGCTGCGCTCGACGAAGCCCAGCTCGAAGTAGGCGTGGCCTTTGGCGAGCTCGTTGCCGTCGAGGACGATCTCCTCGGGCGCCTGCATCGAGCCCCGGCGCCGGCAGTGGATCTCGTAGTCGAGGCCCTCGACCGTCCGGGTGTAGCTCCACCAGCCCTTGAAGAAGGTGGGCGCCGACGTGTCGGTTTCCTGAACACGACCGACGACCTCCCGGTACAGCTTCTCCTCGAGCTCCGAGGCGGCCGCCATGACGGTGCCGCCGTAGCTGTTCTCGGCCTCGAGGTAGGCGATGACCTCGGGGTTCTGCCTCTCCCGGAGCCAGTAGTAGGGGTCAACCCGGCTGTCGCCATGGGCTTTGAGGACGTACGGCCGTTCGGCGGCGACTGGAGGACGCACGGGGGTGACTTTCACCCGGTCCACGATAGAGGCCGGGCTACTTACCTCGGGTCAGCGCAAACGCGTTCCGCAGAAGCTTCTTGACACTCGGCTTCTCCACGTCCGCGGGCGAGCGAAGCGTGACGAAGCGCGTGTCCTTTCCAGTCCCCTGCAGCAGCCCGTCGCCGGAGTCGAGCTCGCGCCCGCGATAGAAGAAGATCGTGGAATGGCGCGGGAAAGTCCCGACGCCGACCACGTTCGCACCGTCGACGGTGTACCGGACGATCTTCCACATCATCCGCTCCGAGCGCGGAGCCTCCATCTGGTAGGGGATCTCCTCCGCATGCGGCGCCGCCTCGCGCACGGCCTTGATGGCCGCCTCGACCGTCGGGCGCACCGCGGCCGGCACCTTCTTCAACTGCCCGGAAACTGTGATCATCTGGTTCGATCGTAGCTGTGCTGAGCATGCCCTCCGAAGTCCAGGAGTTCCTGAGGAAGCCGAACGCGGCGGTCATCGCCGTGATCCGGCCGGACGGCTACCCGATGACGGTCGCGACCTGGTACGACTGGGACGCCGGGCGCGTGCTTGTCAACATGCACGCCGACCGCGCGCGCCTGCGCTGGATGCGCACCAACCCCAACGTCTCCCTCACGTTCTTCGATGCAGACTGGTACACCCACGTCAGCCTGTACGGGCGGGTCGTCCGGATCGAGGACGACGACGACCTGGCGGGCATCGATCGCCTC
>JBKPCW010000141.1:0-6835 GCA_046727555.1 Candidatus Dormiibacterota bacterium
GGCGCGCATCGACGCCGAGACCGTCCGCGCGGCCGCGCGGGCCGCGATGGCGAAGTTGCTGCTGTCCGGCTGCACGCTCTCCACGGACCATCACTACGTCTTCCCTCATGGGCGCGCCGGCATCTTCGAGGCGCTCGTCGAGAGCGCGAACGAGCTGGGCCTTCGCTTCCATCCCTGCCGCGGCTCGATGTCGCTGGGCGAGTCGAAGGGCGGCCTGCCACCCGACAGCGTGGTCGAGGACGAGGACACGATCCTGGCCGACACCGAGACGCTGATCAAGCGCTTCCACGACCCGACGCCGGGCTCGATGCTGCGCGTGGTCGTCGCGCCCTGCTCGCCGTTCTCGGTCACGCCGGGGCTCATGCGCGACTCCGCGGCGCTCGCGCGGAAGCACGGCGTGCGGCTGCACACGCACCTCGCCGAGACGCTCGACGAGGAGCGCTTCTGCGTCGAGAAGCTCGGCATGCGCCCCTACGAGCTGATGGAGGACCTCGGCTGGACCGGCGACGACGTCTGGTTCGCGCACGGGATCCACCTGAGCGACGCCGAGGTCGAGCGCGTCGCCGAGTTGAGGACCGGCATCGCCCACTGCCCGTCCAGCAACATGCGCCTGGGCGCGGGCGCCTGCCGCGTCAGCGACCTGGTGCTCGCCGGCGCGAGGGTCGGGCTCGGCGTGGACGGGTCGGCGAGCAACGAGGACGCGAACATCGCCATGGAGGCGCACCAGGCTCTGCTCCTCGCGCGCGTGCGGGCGACCTCGCCGGGGGCGCTGGACGCGCGCACCGCGTGGCGCCTGGCGACGAGGGGAGGGGCCGAATGCCTGGGCCGCGACGATTGCGGCGTGCTCGAGGCAGGCAAGTGCGCCGACGTGGCGCTGTTCTGCGTCGACGACCTGGCCCACGCGGGGATCAAAGACCAGCTGGCGGGCCTGGCGCTGGCGCCGCCGGCCCGCGCCCAGGCCGTGGTGGTCAACGGCCGGGTGGTGGTGCGCGAGGGGCGCCTGCTCACCGCCGACGAGGAGGAGATCGCCCGGGAAATCGGCGCCGTCAGCAGCCGGCTTAGGAGGACCGAATGAGTGAGATTGCCGTCCTGGTGATCAGGATCAGAAAGGAGCAGGCCGCGGACTATGAACGGCTCTTCGAGCAGGACGAGCTGCCGCGGTGGCGCGATTACCACCGGCGCGGGCTGTTCAAGAGTGCGCGGATCTTCCGCTCCGCCTACGGCAGCCACGAACGCGACGACATCGCCAACTACGTGATCGCGGTGGAGTCAGAGGGGGAGGCCCACCACGAACATGACAATGATCCGGGCTTCCAGTCCTTCAACCAGCAGGCCGACGCCTTTCAGCCCGAGGACCCCTTTGTCTTTGGAGGCGAACCGCTGTTCAGCGTCGGCTGACACCGCGGATGAGCTCAGGCTCGACCCTCTCGAGTCCGCGGACGAGAGTCTTCACCGTCCGGCCGCGGATCTTCTGCCCTTCGTGGGCGCTGAAGGGGTTCCGGTAGAGCAGGTCTCCGCGCCTGACGGTGTCCTCATGGTTCAGGTCGACCAGCCACAGGTCGGCGTCGAAGCCCTCGGCGATGTCGCCCTTGTTGGCGAGCCCGAAGCGCTTGGCGACGTTCGTCGCGGTCACCACGGCGACGGTCTGCAGCTCCAGCCGCTCCTGGGCCAGCAGCAGTTGGCGCGTCGACTGGCAGCCGGAGATGCCGCCCCACATCCTGTTGAAGTCGTCGCCCTGCTTCAGCTCGAGCGTGCTCGGCGAATGGTCGGAGACGACCATCTCGATCTCGCCCGCCGCCAGCATGGACATGAGATCGTCGCGGTTGCCCGCGCTGCGAAATGGCGGCGCGCACTTGCCCAGCCCACCCAGCCGCTCCAGGTCGGCGTCGCAGTAAAGGAGGTAGTGGGGGCACGTCTCGCCGCTGACCTCGACCCCGCGCAGCTGAGCCTCGGCGATCATTGTCATCCCCTGCACGGTGCTGACATGGACGACGTGCACCCGGCAGCCCGTGTCACGAGCCATCGCGATCACCTCGCGGATCGCCTCGATCTCCGCCTCCGGCGGTCGCGACGTGAGGAAGTCGCGCGCGGTCTTGCCGCGGGGCGTGGTGATGTGGGCGGGCGACTCGGCGTGGACCAGGAGCACCGAACCCAGCCCCGCGATCCTCGCCATGCCCTCGCGCAAGGTCTCGCCGTCGCAGGCGGGGAACTCGTCGATGCCGCTTGGGCACGTGAAGGCCTTGAACCCCATCGCGCCACGCTCGACCAGCGGCCCGACCTGGTCGAGGTTGCCGGGGACCAGGCCGGCCCACAGGCCGAAGTCCACCTTCGACGACCGCTTCAGGGCCGCGAGCTTCAGGTCGAACGCCCTGACGTCGGTGGTCACGGGGAGGCAGTTGAGGGGCATGTCGATGAAGGCCGAGTAGCCGCCCGCGGCCAGCGCCGCCGAGCCGTCGGCGATCGTTTCCCACTCTGTCCGGCCTGGGTCGTTGAAGTGGACGTGCGGGTCGATGCCGCCGGGAAACACGTGCAGGCCGGTCGCGTCGACGACCTGTCCGTAGCCCTCGAGGTTCGGCCCGACCTCCACGATGCGGCCGTGGTTGACCACGATGTCCGCCTGCGTTACGCCTCGGGCCGTGACGACGGTCCCGCTGCGGACGATCACTGTTGCGCCAGCAGCTCGAGGAAGCGGCCGAGCACGTCGATCGCGACCGCCACGTCCTCGACCTCGACCGACTCGGCCGGGTTGTGGCTGATCCCGCCTCTGCAGCGGACGAAGAGCATCGCCATGTCGGTGATCTCCGACATGTAGACACCGTCGTGGCCGGCGCCGCTGGCCACCTCGATGGCGTTCTCGCCGATGGCTTCGCGAAGCAGCGCCGTGAGGCGGGGCGAGCACGCGACCGCCGAGCGCTCGCTGACTGGCGACACGTCGACCCCGATCCCTCGGCGCCGGCCGATCTCGGCCGCGAGATCGAGGAGCCTCGTGCACCATAGGCGCCGCAGGCCATCGTCCGGGCTCCGGACGTCGAGGCTGAGAGTCACCTCGCGGGGGATCACGTTGGCCGCTCCCGGCAGGACCGTGAGCTTGCCCACCGTGGCGACGACGCCGTGTTCGACCTGTGCGACCGCCTCCACGAAGACGACGGCCGCGACCAGGGCGTCATGCCGCTGATCCATCGGCACGGTGCCAGCATGGCCCGCCTCGCCGGTGAAGGTCAGCTCGTAGCGACTCTGGCCCGCGATCGCGGAGACCACCCCGACCGGCAGCGCGAGGTTCTCGAGGACGGGCCCCTGCTCGATGTGGACCTCGAGATACCCGAGCGGCCGGTCGCCGTGCCAGCGGTCGCCGGCAAGGCGGGCCGGGTCGCCGCCGAAGGCCTTGATCGCCTCGGCCATCGTCACGCCTTGATCGTCGGTGCGCTGCAGCTCGTCCTCGCCCAGCCGGCCCGCGACCGCGCGGCTGCCGAGGTAGGTCGAGCCGAATCGCAGTCCCTCCTCGTCGGCGAATGCGAGCACCTCGATCGCAAATGGAAGCCGCTTTCCCTCGTCGTGCAGGCGCTGCACCGCCGCGATGGCGACCATCACGCCGAGCGGTCCGTCGTACCTACCGGCGTCGCGCACGGAGTCGAGGTGCGAGCCGAGGAGGAGGGAGCCGTGTGCGGTCCCCTCGTACCGGGCACGGAGGTTGCCGATGTTGTCGCGGGTCACGGTCATCCCCGCCGCGCGCATCCATCCGGTCACCATTTCGTGCGCCCGCCGCATCGCGGCGGAGGCGAACGGGCGCGTGATCATGCCCGGCTCCTCTGTGCAAGCGGCGAGCTCGTCGCACCGCCGCATGACGGTCCCCGCGGGCGTCATTCGTTGCTGCTGAACGAAATCTCCTGCGCGCCCCGCCAGAGCACGAGCTCGCCGAGGTCCTTCAGGCGGTCGTTGCCCTCGTAGATCGTCGCGAAGTGGTTGCCGGCGAGCTGCCCCATCTTGCTGCCGAACAGCGTCGCCCCGTATGGGAACAGGATCTCCGTCTCGCTCATCCCGCCCGGGTAGAGGAGCAGCTGGCCGGGCCCGGGGTGGCTGGTGGCGTTCTCATAGCCGAGCCCGAGGTCGAGCTCGCCGAACGGGATCCAGGCCGCCTCGCCACTCCACCGCGCCTGGATGAGCTGGGCCTCGAGGGGAAGCATGTTCTGGAAGGCGTGACACGTCTTGGGCGCCAGCTCGGTCTCGAGCCTGGCGACGAAGCGAAGATTGCCGACTTTGATCTCTACGTCCACGCGCGCATAAAAATAGCGCCGCCGCCGGAAGAGGCGGCGGCGCTACCAGAAAAACTCTCTAGGCTCGAGACCCTGCCGCGCCCGCCGGGCTCAGCTCGCGGCGGCCCACCATGCTGAACGCGTAGTAGAGGGCGGCCGTCAGGAGGAAGCCGACGATGAACGTGAGGTCGCCGATTCCCGGATTCGCGTTAGGTATCACGCCGGTGTAGAGCAGGTTGTTCGAGAACAGCCAGACCGAGACGATCAGGCCGATCGCCATCGCCGCTGCTCCTTGCCAGCGCCGATTCTTGGTGTCGTAGAAGATCGACTCGTCGCCGTAGTCGCCCTTCCGCATCCAGTAGTCGGTCAGGACGACCGCGAGCCACGGCCCGATCCAGTAGCTGATCAGGAGCAGGAAGAACTCGTACTTGCTGCCCGGGCCGACGTTGGCCTGGCCGACGATGCCGATGATGTAGCCCAGCACGCCCGCCGCGATCGCCAGCACCGCGCGCCGCTGGCGGAGAGTCATGCCCATCTCGCGGATGCCGACCGCGACCAGGGACATGGTCCCGCTGTAGATGTTGATCGCGTTGGCGGCTACCGCCCCGATCGCGATGCACAGAAGCGTCAGGTAGTAGAGGAAGTCGGGCATTGCCTGCTGCAGCTGGACGGTCGGAATGTCGTTCAGCCCCCACTTGGTGCCGGCCACTGTCGCCAGCGCGGCGCCGGCGGTCTCGATGATGACGCAGGAGACGAAGACGCCCATGGCGGCCCAGAAGCCGACCGCGGTCCTGCTGACCGTCGGTGGCAGGTAGCGCGTGTAGTCCGCCGCGTACGGGTTCCAGCCGGCCGCGTAGCCGAAGGTCGCGGTGAACAGCAGCGTGAAGCCGCCGAACTCGCCGACGGCCGGGATCGGCTTGGCCCCCTGGCCGAAATTGGCCTTCGTGAAGATGAAGATCGTCGCCAGCGCAAAGACGACGCCGAGGAGCGGCAGCGCCCAGCGCTCGAAGACGTGGATGAAGTTGTGGCCGAGGGTCGCGATCGCGACCTGGGCCACCACGATGATCAAGAACGCGATCGCAAACGGAAGGTCGACCTTGACGAGCAGGAAGAGCGCCTGCAAGGCGAAGGCGCCGCTGACGCTGTTGACGATGAACCAGCCGATGGTGCCGGTGAACGCGTTGAGGCCGGCAGGGAGGATGTTGCCGAGGAACCCGAAGGCGCCACGGCTCTCGACCATCATCGGCACGCCGAACTTCGGTCCCCACGACGAGAGGACCCAGTGCGTCAGCGAGCCAAGGGCGCTGCCCAGGATGATGGCGAGGAACGTCTCCGCGAAGCTGAGGCCGAACACCGCGACTCCGAGGACGCCGACGTAGACGGTGGCGAACTCGAGGTTGGGCGACAGCCACGTCCAGAACAGGTCGATCGGCTTGCCATGCCGCTCGCTATGGGAGATGAACTCCACACCGCCTGGCTCGACGGTGGCGACCCGCTCCCCGTACTCCCCTTCCCGAATGGGAACGTGTTTTTCGACTTCCTCGATCATTGCCATAGGCGCTTCCCCCATCAAAAGCGGCTGCGGGCCAGATACGCCCGGAAGTTTAAGGTCAAGTTAGGATTCCGTCGATGCTGGATTTGCTCCTCCGCGGCGCACGTCTGCCCGGCGAGCTAGAAACCAGGGACATCGGGATCAAGGACGGGCTCATCGCCGAGCCGGAGCCGGAGGCGCGTCAGACCATGGACCTCGACGGCGCGCTCGTGACGCCCGCGCTGGTCGAGCCGCACATCCACCTCGACGCGGTGCTCACCGTCGGCGAGCCGCGCCACAACCAGACCGGCTCGCTCTTCGAGGGCATCGCCATCTGGGGGGAGAGGGTCAAAAGCCTGACGGTCGAAGACGTCAAGCAGCGCGTCCGCACCGTCCTGCGGTGGCAGCTGGCAAACGGCGTCCAGTTCGTGCGCTCGCACGTCGACGTATGCGACCACGAGCTGCGCGCGGTGCGGGCGCTCGTCGAGCTGCGCGAAGAGGTCGGCGACCAGATGTACATCCAGCTGGTCGCCTTCCCGCAGCAGGGCATCTTCTCCTTCGACGGCGGTGAGGACCTGATGCGCAAGGCGATCGACATGGGCGTCGACGTCGTCGGCGCCATCCCTCACTTCGAGCTGACGCGCGAGTACGGAGTCGACTCGGTCAAGTTTGCGTTTGCGCTCGCCTCCAACAAGGGCCTCCGCGTCGACATCCATTGCGACGAGACCGACGACGACCACTCGCGCTTCACCGAGGTCATGGCCGCGGAGACGATCCGGCTCGGTATGGGCGGCCGCGTCACCGCCTCGCACACGACCGCGATGCACTCGTACAACAACGCCTACGCGTACCGGCTGATCAACAACCTGAAGCGGGCGAACATGCACATGATCACCAACCCGCTCGACAACTCGACCCTGCAGGGTCGGTTCGACAGCTACCCGATTCGCCGCGGCCACACGCGGGTCAAGGAGCTGCTGGCGGCCGGCATCAACGTGTGCGTCGGCCACGACTCGGTCATGGACCCGTGGTACCCGCTCGGCTACGCCGACCC
>JBKPCW010000142.1:0-2064 GCA_046727555.1 Candidatus Dormiibacterota bacterium
GATGAACCTCAGCAACCTCAAGATCGGTTGGTTCGGCATGCCGGTCTACTTCGACGGCGTGGGTCGCGGCGTGGTGGCGAAGCTGGCGCAAGGGAAGTTGAAGATCGACGGCCTGCTGGGCAACATCGCCACGCTGAACACGGTGACCCGCATCTTCTCGGTGCAGTGAAGCTCGCGGTCGTCGGGGCGGGCAGCATGGGTGCGCAGATCGCGCAGCAGGCGGCGCTGCACGGCATGGCCGTCATGCTCACCGACAAGGATGCGGCCCAGCTGCGCAAGTCGGCGCAGTCGAACCGCGGCCACCTTCAGCGCCGGGTCGAGAAGGGCCGGTTGTCGCAGGCCGACGCCGACGCCGCCCACGGCCGCGTGATCCTGATCACGGACCTGGACGGCGCGGTCCAGCAGGCGGACTTCGTCATCGAGGCGGTCTTCGAGGACCTGGAGGTGAAACGGGCGACCTTCCGCGACCTTGACCGGCTCGCTCCGGCGGGCGCCGTCCTGGCGAGCAACTCCTCGACGATCGGCATCAGCAAGCTCGCGGAGGAGACGAACCGCCCTGAGCTGTGCCTCAACATGCACTTCTTCTTCCCGGTCCTGGTGATGGAGCTGGTCGAGATCGTGCGCGGCCCGAGGACGTCGGACGCGGCGGTCGAACGGGCGATGGAGATGGCGCGGGCGATGGGGCGGACACCGGTGCTGCTCCACAAAGAGATCGACGGCTTCATCGTCAACCGCATCCTGCACGCGGCGACGCAGGAGGCCTACCGCCTCCTGGACGCCGGCGTGGCCTCGTTCGAGGACATCGACACGGCGGTCGAGAAGGGCCTGAACTGGCCGATGGGACCGTTCCGGCTTGGCGACTTCAGCGGCCTGGACGTCACCTACAACGCCCGCCTCCACATGTTCAAGACCACAGGCGACGAGCGCTACCGGCCCTCGCCGCAGCTCGAGGCGAAGGTCAGGGAAGGCAAGCTGGGCCGCAAGACGGGCCAGGGCTGGTATCGATACTGAGCAGGTGAAGCTGCACCACGTCGGCGTGGCGGTGGACGACCTCGACGCGGCGATCGAGCTCTACTCCAGGGTCTTCGGGGCCGAGCTCACGCACCGGGCGTCGAACGAGGAGCTCGACGCCGCCTTTCTGCGCGCGGGCGAAGCCGAGCTGGAGCTGCTCCATCCGCGCTCCGAAGACACGCCGGTGGGCAAGTTCCTGGCCAGGCGCGGGCCGGGCCTCCACCACATCGCGGTCGCCGTGCCCGACATCGACCGGGCGATCGCCGACGCCCGCGCCGAAGGCCTCGAGCTCATCGACCAGGAGCCCCGCGTCGGGCTGCACGGGACGCGCATCGCGTTCGTCCATCCGAAGAGCGTGGGCGGCGTCCTGACCGAGTTCGTGGAAGCGTGAAGGACCACGAGGTGCAGAACGACAGCGGCCTTCCGCTCAAGCCGGTCTACTCGGTCGAGGATCGGCGCGCCGAAGAGCCCCTCCCCGGCACGTTTCCTTTCACGCGCGGCGTTCACAAGGACATGTATCGCGGCCGCTTGTGGACGATGCGCCAGTACGCGGGATTCGGGACGGCCGCCGAGTCGAACCAGCGCTACCGCTTCCTTCTCAAGCAGGGCCAGACCGGCCTCTCCGTGGCCTTCGACCTGCCGACGCAGATCGGCTACGACTCGGACGACCCGATGGCGCACGGCGAGGTGGGGAAGGTCGGCGTCGCGATCGACTCGCTCGAGGACATGGAGCTCCTGCTCGAAGGCATCCCGCTCGACAGGGTCTCGACCTCGATGACGATCAATGCCACGGCGGCGATGCTCCTCCTGCTCTACCAGCTGGTCGCGGAGAAGCAGGGCGTGCCCAGAGAGAAGATCGCGGGCACCGTGCAGAACGACATCCTCAAGGAGTACGCGGCGAGGGGCACCTACATCTTTCCGCCCAAGCCCTCGATGCGCCTGATCACCGACCTCTTCGCCTACTGCAGGCAAAACCTCCCCAGCTGGAACACGATCTCGATCTCGGGCTACCACATGCGCGAGGCGGGCTCGACGGCGGCCGAAGAGATCGCG
>JBKPCW010000143.1:0-7301 GCA_046727555.1 Candidatus Dormiibacterota bacterium
GAGGTCACCGTTTCGCCCGGCCGCGGGTGGCGCGTCCACTCGAACTCCTGCTCGGCGTGCAGGAGCCGGGCGAAGTCCACCCCGGCCTCGTCATCGCCGAAGAGCTGCGGCGCCGTGACGCCCAGCGAATAGACCGCGGCAAAGGTCGGCGGAACCCCGTCCGCCGGGTCCGCTCCGATGGCGCGCGCGAACTGCTCGGCACGCGCGAATTCGATCTCGAACTTCACCGCCGGGTAAGTCCGGCCGGCGACCGCTGCCACGCGAAAAGACTAGCCGCGGGTCGGTCGGAGCCGCGAGAAGACTCGACGCAGGAGCATCGGCCGCAGCGACGTCCACGCCTCCATCACCGTCGCCCGCGTGGTCGACGCGACCTCGGGCGGCGCGTATGCGGCGACCACGAAGCTGCTGGTCAGCGCCGACATCGACTCGGCCGTCTCGGGGAACGTCCTGCGCAACCGCCGGTAGAGCTCGAAGGGAGTCTCGCCTGGCCGGCCTTCGGCGCCGGCAAGGCGCGCGAGGGCGAGCGTGCGTTTCCACACCGCCATCACCGTGCGCGGCCGCAGGTAGCGCGAAGCCACGACCAGCAGGAGAAGCAGGAGCGCGACGAACAGGCCCGCGATCCTCGTCAGCGCGGTGGCGTCCAGCGCGCCGATGTGGAAGGCGCCGCCGGCGACTGAGGTGTTGCCCTCGTTCCGGACACCGGGCGGCAGGCGGTCGCTCGGCGGCGTGCCCGCGACCACGCCGCCGACCCCCACGCTGTTCGGGTCGCAGTTGTCGTCGCGAAGGCACGGGTTCGAGCCCGTCTGGCCGCGGAGGATGACCTGGTAGCTGGCGTTGGTCGGGTCGGCGGTGGGCTCGAACGGGACCCAGCCGTACTTGGGGAAGTAGACCTCGACCCACGTGTGGGCGTCCTCGCCGCGGACGACGAAGGCGTTGTACTGGTTCTCGAAGTTGCCGGGCCCGAAGCCGTTGACCAGCCTGACCGGGATGCCGAGCGAGCGCAGCATGTCGCCCATCGCGGTGGCGAAGAACTCGCAGTAGCCCTTGTGCGACGTGAAAAGGAAGTACTCGATCGGGTCGCGGCCTTCCGGCGTTCTCGCGTCGAGCGAGTAGGTGAAGTTGTGGCTGTCACGGAGGTACGCCTCGATGGCGTGCGCCGCGTCGTAAGGGGTGCGGGCGCCGGCCTGCTCGACGATCGACTGGGCGAGCGTGTGGATCTCGTCGAGGACGAACTGAGGACGGTAGCCGCGCTGCGGTAGCGCCGTGTACTGGCGCACCCAGTCCGGGTAGTCGCTTCCGGCGCCCTGCAGGTCGGCGGTCGTGGCGGTGGAGTACTCGACAGTGGCGGAGTAGGAGCCTGCGGACGTGGTCGGCTGGACGCTGCTCAGCCGGTCGAGCGAGTACAGCAGGACGTTCGGGGTGTTCGAGACCAGCGGCGCCTGCGTGCCCATGGACACCCGATCGACCTTGAAGAGCTGCCCGGGATAGAACAGGACGTCCGAGTTGGGCTGCACCGGCGGATGCAGCACCTTCACCTGCACGCCGGCCGCGCCCAGCTTCTCGTAGTCCTCGCCATAGAGGTAGGTCTGGTTCTTCGGCACGATCTGCTTCAGGCCGTCCTGGCCGGCGTAACGCCACTCGCCGGCGAACGTCATCGTCTCGTTGACGCCGCGGAAGTAGCGCGGACCGGGGTAGTCGCCGACCACCGTGTACGTGAAGACCACGTCGCGTGTGCGCTGCAGCGCGCCGCTGAGCTTCACGTCGTCGGTGAAACCCGTCGTGCCCGTCCCGCCGTGCGAACCGGTGAAGCCGGGATGGCTGAGGCGCTCCTGGAGCTGTGCCCAGCTGGAGAAGAGTCCCGACTCGACGTCGAGTGTGCGGTCGGCCGTGGACAGTGGCGGCAGGAGGATGCCGAGGACGATGAGCGCGGCCATGGCGACGAGGCCGCTCTCCCAGAAGTCCCACCGCGCGTCGCCGGTCAGCTTGACGTGCACCCGCGACGCGTCCACGATCGAGCCCGTGTAGTTGGTCCAGAGGAGGAGGCCCAGCGTCAGCAGGATCATGAAGAGGGTCGGCGTGTTCTGGTCCTGGGGCACGTTGAGCACGTTGGTGGCGAAGGCGGCCGCGCCCGGGATGAGGCCGAGCATCGGCTTTCGCCAGCGGAGCACGCACCAGGCGAGCCACGCGCCCGTCACCCACATCAGCAGGTTGATCAGCACGAGGTAGAAGGACGGGTCCTGGGCGGCGGAGCCGTCGGTGATGCGCTGCCACCAGACGCTGACGAACTGCAGGCCGACGGTGTCGGTCGGATGTCGCGCATGGGTCTGCGACCAGGCGCCCGCGAAGGCGACGAACGGCGAAACGAACAGCCCGATCCCGAGCGAGACGACGTCCCGGAGCGGTGACAGCGCCAGCGCCCCCATCAGCAGCGCGCCGCCGACGGCGATGGGCGTGATCACGTCGATGCCGTCGACCCAGTGCACGATCGCGGTCGAGCGGCTGACCGTCAGGGTCAGGAGGATGACCAGCACCGCCGCCCAGAACTTGCCGCCGGCCATCGATTCGCGGACCCGTTCCCAGGCGAGCGCACGGGGGTTCAGGGCGTCGTCGAAGGCCGCCTCCGGTCCGGTCAGCCGCGTCTCAGGCGATACGTATCGCATCCCGCGTCCTCACGAGCCGCGCGAAGTCGTCGCCGGCCCTGACCACGTAGAGGTCGACGTCCTGGCCCAGGTCGAAGCTGGGGTTGCGGTCGGGCCCGCCGAAGCTCGCCGCGTCGATGTAGAAGACGATCAGGCTCGAGCGCCGGCCGCGTACGGCCTGCAGCAGCTTGACCCACTCCGGGTCGGCGCTCGGGGTGATGACCGCGATCGCGCGGCGCGGCAGGCGGCGGATGCGATCCCAGGCGAGCGTGCTGGTGAGCGGAGTGCGGCCGTCGGCCTGGCACACCGCGAGGTAGTCGAGGATCAGCCGGTCCTGGCGCACCGCGCGGTGGGGCTCGAGCAGCGTCCCTTTGGAGTCGTTGGCGATCAGCCCGACCTGCCGGCCACGGCTGTGCACCTGGGACGCCATCGACGCCGCGAGGCTGACCGCGTACTCCACCGTCGACTCCTCGCCGTCGCCGAAGTGAACCCCGCGGTCGAGATCAAGCAGTATCCAGAGGTCGGTCGTCAGCGGCTGCTCGAACGTCTTCGACATCAGGCGCTGGTGCTTGGCCGACAGGCCCCAGTGGATGCGGCCGAAGCTGTCGCCGGTCGTATAGTCGCGCACCCCGCCGGTCTCTGGCGGGTAGTCGGACCACGCGCCCAACGCCTGCGTCGTCCCCACCTGCTGCGCGCTCGGTGTGATGAGGTCGGGGATGGGCCTGACGCGTGGATAGACGAGGATCGAGGTCCGCTGGCTGATCTTGACCTGGCGCTCGAAGAGGCCGAACGGCTCCTTGACGCGGACCGCGGTGGGGCCGAGCGCCATCCAGCCACGGCGGCGGTAGACGCCACGCGCCTTCCAGCGCACCAGGTCGTGGCCGAGCGAGATGACGCGGCCGGGTTGGTAGTCCGAGATCTGGCTGAGATCGCGGACCTCGACCCACGGCGCGGGCACCCAGCCCCGGCGCTGGACCTCGAAGACCTCCTCGTAGACCTCGCCGACAGTCGGGGTGCCGGGGTCGACCTTCCGCGTCACGGTGACGCCGCGAATCGCGAGGCGCGGCCACACGAGCGCGACCACGAAGAGGAGCGACAGGACGTAGACGAAGACGTAGGCCTGGCGGATCGCGGTCAGATAGGTGAAGAAGAGCAGAAGGCCGATCGCACCGGCGAGGGCAACCTTGCTCATTCGAGCCCTGTCTGCCGGCGGCTACCCGTCGTAGGCCATCTGCGGCACGTGCTCGCGCTCGAGCAGGCCCGCGACCAGCTTGCCGGCGCTCTGGCCCTGCATCTCGGCGTTGGGCCGCAGGATGATGCGGTGCGCGAGCACAGACTCGGCAAGGGTCTTGATGTCGTCCGGGATGACGTAGTTGCGGCCCTCGATGGCCGCCAGCGCCTGGCTCGCGTGGTAGAGGTGCAGGGTGCCTCGGGTGCTGGCGCCCAGCGCGACCTCGGGGTTCCCCCGCGTGCGGCCGACGAGCCGGGCGATGTATTCGCGCAGCTCCGGCTTGACGAAGACCTCGCGGACCGCGCTCTGCGCCGCCCTGAGCTCGTTGGGTGAGACGACCGGCTGCAGCTCATCCATCGGCGACTCGACCTTGTGCTGGTTGAGGAGGTTCGCCTCCTCCTTCTCGGTCAGGTAGCCGAGCTTGACCTTCATCAGGAAGCGGTCGAGCTGGGCCTCGGGCAGCGGGAAGGTGCCGGCCATCTCGATCGGGTTCTGGGTCGCGATGAGGAAGAAGGGGATGGGCAGGACGTGCGTGGTCCCGTCGAGCGATACCTGGCGCTCCTCCATCGCCTCGAGCAGCGCGGCCTGCGTCTTGGGCGAGGCGCGGTTGATCTCGTCGGCGAGGAGGATCTGGGCGAAGACCGGCCCTGGCCGAAACTCGAACTCGTTGTCCCTCTGGTTGAAGGCGCGAACCCCGGTGACGTCGCTCGGCAGCAGGTCGGGCGTGAACTGGATGCGGCGGAAGGTGCAGTCGAGGGAGCGGGCCAGTGACTTGGCGAGCATCGTCTTGCCGACGCCGGGCACGTCCTCGATGAGCAGGTGACCCTCGCAGAGGAGGGTCACCAGGCACAGGCGGATCTCGTCCTCTTTGTTGACGATGGCCCGGCTGACGTTGGACATGAATGAGTCGGCGACTCTACTGACGGTCTCGGCGGCCCCCATTCCTCTCGGGATTATAGGTGCGCCTTCTGGGAGAGCCATCTCAGTTGAATACGGCTGAGGGGTGCGCTTGGTTCCGCGGTCACCACATCGCCGTTACCGATCCAGTACCCGGCTCGTAAGGTCACCCAGATGAGGTCGGCGCTTGCGCTGGTCATGTTGGTGGGGCTCGCATGCGGGTCCGTCAACCCGTCTCCCGTCGGGAGCCCCATGAGCGTGCCACAGCTCAAGTTCGCCCTCATCGACGCCGTAGGAGCGCCGGCATGGTGCGACCCCGACTTCTATCCCGTCGCCCGGGCCGGCGGCGAGCAGGCGAGTGCGATCGCCAGGTATCCCGAGATCAGGGCCGATCAGCCCACCTACGCCGCCATCGTCGCGCACGAGCACCTTCCGTCAGGCGATCTGACCGAGGCGCAGAAGCTGACCGTCTATCGCGCCTGGAAGCTGCTGGGCGCGCTCAAGCTCGACAACGGGTCCTTCGACTACACCGTCCAGTCGAAGACGTCCGGCTATGAGAGGGTCAAGGGCAGCGTGCGGTCAGACGGGCTGGTGTCGATCAGCTCGCGGACCCCTACCGCTCGGCCCAACTGCCCGATCTGCCTGGCCGCCTCGACGCTGATCGCTGCGCCGGGCGGTCCGATCCGCGTGACCGACGTGCGGGTGGGCACTGTCGTGTGGACCCAGGACGCCCGCGGCGACCGCGTCGCGGCGCCCGTCGTCGCCGTCGGAAGCATGGCCGTCCCGGCCGGCCACCGGATGGTCCACCTCGCGCTCGGCGACGCCCGGGAGCTTCTGGCGTCTCCAGGCCACCGCAGCGCCGACGGGCGGCCACTGGGCACGCTCAAGGCGGGCGATCAGCTCGACGGCGCAACCATCGTGCTCTGGGAGCTGGTCCCCTATTCCGGTCCGCGTACCTACGACCTGCTCCCCGCCGGCCCGACGGGCCGTTACTGGGCGGACGGGATCCCGCTCGACTCGACGCTCGGCTAGGAGACCTCTTCCTCTTCCACCAGCCGCAGGTGGCTGCTCACGTCGAGGCCGAGGTGCCGGGCGAAAAACCCCGCCACGCGCTCCACGTACAGCGGCCTGTCGGCGAAGTACGCCCCCGTGTGCGGCGCGCCCTGGACGATCCAGATCTCGCGCGGCCCCCGGTAGGCGTCGTACAGCCGGCGGCTGTGATTGACGTTCGTGATCGCGTCCGCGCCGCCGTGGATGAAGAACAGCGGACGCGGCTCCAGCGCGGTGAGGACGTCCAGCGGTCGGCAGGCAGCGAGAGTGGAGCGGGTCCGCAACCACAACATCAGCCCTGCCATCCACACGAACGGCGTGCCCGGCAGCTTGCTCGCGGCGCGCACGTTCTCGACGAGGAGCCGGCGAAGGTCGCTGAACGGGCTGTCGAGGACCAGAGCCTGGACCTCGGGCTCGCCCGCCGCGCCCAGCAAAGACACGACCGCGCCCATCGAGTAGCCGAGCAGCCCGATGCGGGCGTTAGGGATCCGCTTGCGCGCGAAGGCGATCACCGCCTGCAGCTCGAGCACCTCTTTGATGCCGAACGTGATCGGCGCCCTGTCGCTGCCCGGCATGCCGCGGTAGGAGTAGAGGACGACGTTGAACCCCTTGCGCCAGAGCGCGACCGCGATGCCGAGCGCGCCCTGGCGCTGACCCTTGTGGCCGCCCGAGATGATCACCGTCTGCGGCGAGCCCGGCTGGCGGAAGTGCCACGCGCCGAAGTTCACGCGGTCCGCGGTGACCAGCTCCACGTCCTCGTAGTCGGCCTGGAACTCGAACGGCGTGAACGTGAAGTCGTCGAGCCAGATCGGCCGCGGCGGCAGGAAGGCCCGCCTGTACACCTGGTAGGACAGCGCGAGGAAGAAGAGGAGCAACCCGGCGAGGACGAGGACCACGTAGCTGAGCGTGCTCACTGCGGTCGAAGCTTAATTAGAACGCCTCGGGCGCGAACTTTTGGCGGGCTCGGCCGGCCGGCCGGCCAGGCTCTCCTCGTAGCGCGCCAGCACGAACAGGAGAAGGCTCAGGCGGTTGACCCACCGCACGACCCACTCGTTCTCGAGGACGCCCGATCGCTGCAAGGTGACGCACCGCCTCTCGGCGCGGCGGGCGATCGCGCGGGCCAGGTCGAGCGCGGCCGAGGCCGGCGTGGCGCCCGGGAGGATGAAGGCGTTCGGCATCGGGGCGGCCTCCTCGAGCTCGCGCATCAGGACCTCGAGGCGGGTGACCTCGGCTGCGCCCGTGGTCACGAAAGCCTTGCCCGCCTCGGGGTTGGTGCCCAGCTCCGCGCCCACCGCGTACAGGCCCCGCTGCAGCTCCTCGCCGATCTCGCGGACGCGAGGGTTCGCCGTCAGGGAGCGCGCCAGGCCGAGGGCGCTCGAGGCCTCGTCGACGGTTCCGTACGCCTCGACCCGCGGGTCGTCCTTGGGTACGCGGCCGCCGCCGAGGAGGCCGGTCGTGCCTTCGTCCCCAGTCCCGGCCATCTC
>JBKPCW010000144.1:0-26741 GCA_046727555.1 Candidatus Dormiibacterota bacterium
TGGCTTGGTGCACAGGGCTGGTACGCGCTGCTGGTCGACGTGTTCGCGCTCCTGGTCCTGGTCGGCGTTCTGACCGCGTTCGTCATCCGCAAGGTCGTGAAGCCGGCGCGCTTCGCGGGCAGCCACCTGGGCGAGGCCGACCTGATCCTGATCCTGATCGCCGGCATCGTCGTCACCCTGTTCCTCTGGCACTCGTCGCAGATCGCCCTCGGGCGGAACGACTATCCCGCCTCGTGGGCGCCGATATCCCAGGCCCTCTCCCACCTGGTGGCGCCGGCCGCCCCGTGGCTCGAGCGGGTGGCGGTCTGGGCGCACGTCCTGATCATCCTGTCGTTCCTGGTCTACCTCCCGTACTCCAAGCACCTCCACATCGGGGTCGCGGCGATCAACGTCTATTTCGGACGCACGCGCGCGCGAGGGCGCCTGGAGCCGGTCGACTTTACGCTGCCGGACGACAAGATCCGATTCGGCGCGGCGCGCGCGACGGACATGACCTGGAAGCAGATGCTCGACACCATGTCGTGCACCGAATGCGGCCGCTGCCAGGAGGTCTGCCCCGCCTACAACACAGGCAAGCCGCTCTCGCCGAAGCTGCTCATCATGGCCGAGCGCGACCACCTGCTCGGCCGGTCGCCGGAGCCCATCGTGCCCACCGCGGTCATCGACGACGTGGTGTGGGACTGCGTCACGTGCGGTGCGTGCGTGCGCGAGTGCCCGGTGAGCATCGAGCACATCGACCACATCATCGACCTGCGCCGCAACCTGGTCATGGTCGAATCGCGGTTCCCGGGCGAGGCGGCGGCGATGCTGCGCGACGTCGACCGCACGTCGAACCCGTGGGGCCGGCCGCAGTCAGACCGCACGCAGTGGGCCGAGGGGCTGGGCGTACGCGTGGTGCAGCCGGGCGAGCGGGCGCCGGACGTCCTGTTCTGGGTTGGCTGCGCGCCCGCATTCGACGAGCGGGCGCGGCGCGCTGCTGTCTCGACGGCGAAGCTGCTGCAGTCGGCGGGCGTGGACTTTGCCATCCTCGGCCCGCGCGAGTCGTGCACCGGAGACCCGGCTCGGCGCATGGGCGACGAGTACACGTTCCAGCGCCTGGCCGGCGAGAACGTGGCCACGCTCAACGACGCGGCCGTGAAGAAGATCGTCACCACGTGCCCGCACTGCTTCAACACTCTCGGCAACGAATACCCGGACTTCGGTGGGCGCTACGAGGTGGTGCATCACACCGAGTTCCTCGCCGAGCTGGTGCGCGACGGCAAGCTCTCGCCGGTGGCGAGCGAGACGCCGATCACCTACCACGACTCGTGCTACCTGGCCCGGCACAACGACGTCCGCGCGCAGCCGCGCGAGCTGGTCGCCGCGGTGGGCAAGCCCGTCGAGATGCCGCGCAACCGCGAGCGCACGTTCTGCTGCGGGGCGGGCGGGGCGAGGATGTGGATGGAAGAGAAGCGCGGCCGGCCGATCAACCAGGAGCGGGTGTGCGAGGCGGCGGCGACCGGCGCCGAGACGCTGGCGGTGGCGTGCCCGTTCTGCACGGTGATGCTGGACGACGGTGTGCGCGAGACGGGGGCGAAGCTGCAGGTGTTCGACCTGGCGACGCTGCTCCATGAGGCCGTGGAGCGAAAGAAGCACGCGACTTGATCCAATCGCGGTGCGTTTGACGCTGGGAGCTTCGCGATTCGATCAAATCGCGAAAGGGTCAGGCTGCGGAGGTCCGGAAGAGCACCCTGTTTTGAGACGGATCGGTGGCTGCGAGGCCGCCGTCTTCTTCTTCTAGCCGCACGTCGCCATGTTCGAGGCGGGTCACGACGTCGGCCAGGTCGCGCTTCGTAGGCAGCTCGACAGTGAACCGGCGCAGGCCGGCCGATCCCTCCGGCGCGGGGCGCGCGCCCCGACCCGCCCATGTGTTCAGGCCAAGGTGGTGGTGGTAGCCGCCGGCGGAGACGAAACCCACGCCCGGCACGTGGCCCATCACGTCGAAGCCCACGAGGTCGTGGTAGAAGCGCAGCGCGTCGTCGACGTCGGCGACGTGAAGATGGACGTGTCCCATCCGGGTCCCGTCCGGCATCGGAGTGTCGAGAAGATCGTCCTCGCGCAGGTGGCTGAACAGCTCCTCGAGGTCGATCGGGTCACGGCCCGAGCGCGGCTTGCCGTCTTTGTCGTAGGCGACGAAGGTGCCGTTGCCGAAGCCCATCGTCCCGTCCTCGGGCGACTCGGTGTAGATCTCGATCCCGTTGCCGTCCGGATCCCAGAGGTAGTTGGCCTTGGTCATCACGTGGTCGGTGGGGTACTGCTCCCACCGCAGCCGGGCCAGCCGGGCGATGACGCGCGCCAGCTCGCGGCGGTCGGGAACGACGATCGCGAGGTGGTACAGACCCGAGGTGCGCGCCACGACCGGGCGCTCGGCGCCGGGATGGAGGACCACCAGCTCGCGCTCGCCCACCCCCATCCGCAGCTCGGGCCCGTCCGAAGGCAGCGGGGCCAGGCCGACGTAGTCGCGGTAGAAGCGCAGGGCGCGTTCGGCGTCCGTGACCGCGACCTCGACGGCTCCCATGCCGGTCCTGGCCGCGATGGATTGCGTCTGCATCAGAGGATTTCTACCCAGCCGTATCCCTGCATATTCAGCGGACCTAGAGGTACCCCCTCACCCCGACCCTCTCCCCTGCGGGGAGAGGGAGTCTGCTCCGGCCCCTCACCGCGACCCTCTCCCCTGCGGGCAGAGGGAGTCTGCTCCAGCCCCTCACCCCGACCCTCTCCCCTCCGGGGAGAGGGGGAGACTTCTCACGACAGGCCGAGGATGTTCCCGTCCTCGTCGATGTCGATGCTGGCCGCGATCGGCGTCGTCGGCAGGCCGGGCATGGTCCGCATCTCGCCGCAGATCGGGTAGATGAACCCCGCGCCGACCGACGCCCGAACCTCCCGCACCGGCAGCACCCACCCGGTCGGGGCGCCCTTCAGCTTCGGGTCGGACGAGATCGACAGATGGGTCTTGGCGATGCACACGGGCAGCCGGCCGAAGCCGCTCGCCTCGTACGCGTCGATCTGCCGAGCGGCGGGCGCGTCGTACTCGACGCCGCGTGCGCCGTAGATGCGCAGCGCGATGGTCTCGATCTTCTCCCGCAGCGTCGCGGCGTCCGGGTAGAGGAGCTGGAACACGCTCGGCTCTTCAGCGGCCGCGGCCACCATCTCCGCCAGCTCGACCGCGCCCTCACCGCCGTCGGCAAAGTTGCGGCAGACGGCCGACCGGACGCCGAGGTGCTCGGCCAGCTCGCGGATCGCGCGGTGCTCTGACGGGTGGTCGCCAGGGAAGGCGTTGATCGCCACCACCGGCGTGACACCGTGGATCTGGATGTTCTCCACCTGCTTGCGGAGGTTGGCCGCACCGGCCAGCACGTCGTCGGGGTTCTCCTTCAACAGGTCCGGCGGCAGCGGCCTGCCGGCGACGACGCGGTACTTGCCGGAGTGCACCTTCAGCGCGCGCACGGTGGCGACGATCACCGCGGCATCGGGGGCCAGGCCGGACGTCCGGCACTTGATGTTGAAGAAGCGCTCGGCGCCCATGTCCGCGCCGAAGCCGGCCTCCGTCACCAGGAAGTCGCCGCCGTGGATGCCGATCATGTCGGCGAGCACCGACGAGGCGCCGTTGGCGATGTTGCCGAACGGGCCGGCGTGGACGAGCACCGGCGTGTTCTCCAGCGTCTGCAGGAGGTTCGGCTTGATGGCGTCGCGCATGATCACCGTCATCGCCCCGCCGGCGTGGAGGAAGTCGGCGGTGATGGGCTGGCCGTCGCGCGCCAGGCCGATGACCATACGTCCCAGGCGCTTGCGCATGTCCTGAAGCGAGGTCGCGAGCGCGAGCACAGCCATCACCTCGGACGCCGCGGTGATGTCGAACCCGGTCTGACGCACGACGCCGTCCTCCGGCGCGCCAAGACCGACGACGACGTTGCGCAGCACCCGGTCGCTCACGTCGAGCACCCGCCGCCAGGTGATGCTGTGGAGGTCGATCGGGAACTCGCGCAGGCTGTGGTGGATGAAGTTGTCGATCATCGCGGCCAGCAGGTTGTGCGCCGCCGTCACCGCGTGGAAGTCACCCGTCAGGTGCAGGTTCAGGCGCTCCATCGGCACGACCTGGCTGTAGCCGCCGCCGGCGGCGCCGCCCTTGATGCCGAAGGTCGGGCCCATGGACGGTTGGCGGATGGCGACGGTCGCGCGCTTGCCGATCCTGCCGAGGGCGTCGCCGAGGCCGACGGTGGTCGTCGTCTTGCCCTCGCCGAGAGGTGTCGGCGTGATGGCGGAGACGACGACGTACCTGGCCTTGGGCCTGTCGCGCAGCTCCTCGATCGCTTCGAGCTTGATCTTGGCGACGTCGTGGCCGTAGGGCTCGAGCAGGTGCGGTCCGATGCCCATCCTGGCCGCGATTTCGGGCATGGGCACCAGGCGCGCCTTGCGCGCGATCTCAAGGTCGGTCGGGAACTCCACCTTCATCGCACCACTCCTACGACAACTTCGCCAGCATCTCCTGGCGCCACCTTTCAGTCGGCTCGATCTCGTTGAACGTGAACACGTGCAGGCCCGCGACCCGGCGCTGGGGCGCCGCGATCCCGTCCATCAACGCGCCCAGGAAGCGCTGGGGCTCGTATCCGCCGGGCCGGAACATGCGCGCCACCCAGCTCGGGTGGCCGCGCAGGAAGCGGGCCGCGTCGGCGACTCCGATCCTGGTCGACACTCGCAGCAGGCGGACCGGGTCGGCGACGCCGGCCATGCCGATGTAGATCGGCAGCTCGACCCCGCGCCGGCGCACGCGCTCCACCCAGCGCTTCACAGTCTCGGCGTCGAAGCTCATGTTGCTGACGATGTAGGTGGCGACGCGGCGCTTGTCCCACATGGCCTGGATGGTCACGTCGTCGTCGATGAACGGATGGCTCTCGGGATAGCCGGTGACCCCGATGTCGGCGAAGCCGTGGCCGTGCGGGAGGGCCTGGATCAGGGAGATGGAGTCCGGGAACGCGCCCGCCTCTCTCGCGTCGCCGGCGACGACGAAGATCTCTGTGATTCGCGCCGAACGCAGCCTGTCGACGATCCGGTCGAGCTCGGCGGTGTCGCGCACGAGGCGCGCGGAGAGGTGGGGCACAGCGTGGTACCCGAGCTCCGCGAGCCTCACGGCCACGTCGACCGTGGGTGCCATGCCCCGGCGGGGGGACGCCGTGACGGCGACGACCACCTCGCGCGGCACGTTGGCGGCGACGAGCTCGACCACACCGTCGGTGGGCAGCACCTCGTAGCGCGGGCTGCGGAGGAAGGCGGCGAGCGTGCCACCCTTCTCAGCCCGAAGAGGCTTCACCACGCCCACCTGCGGTGTCGCACTATACGCCACTGTCGCGCCATGCGCAACACATCAGAACGGCGCCGGCAGCAGCAAGATGGCATTTCGATCGGCGGGCGTGCCTGCCCGGATCGGCTCAAAGCCGCTCAGCGGCACGTTCGCCGCGAGCTCGCGGTGCAGGCCGGCCAGTCCCCGGCCGTCGTGGTCGAGCATCGTGCACCCGAGGGCGAGCAGCCCGCCCTCGGTGGCGTAGACCTCCACCGTCCTCGCCTGGCATGGCCAGTCGATGATCGAGCCGGTCGTCACCTCCCAGAAGGTGCCGCGCGGCGTGATCCGGTTGCTGTGCGTGTGGCCGTTGAGCCACAGGATGACGTTGCCGAAGCGCTGAAGCAGGTCGAGAAGCTCGGCCGCGTGCTGCTCGCAGCGCGGGTTGGACAGCGTGTCGTAACCGTGGTGGGAGAGCAGGACGACGTAGCGGTCTTCGTTACGCGTCGGCAGCTTCGCCCCATCGCGGGACCGGAACGACGAGTGCACCTCCTCGAGGCGCCGCTCGAGCCAGTGCATCTGCTGTGGGGCGATCGTCCCGTCCGCCCCGCCCTCGTCGCACACCGTGTCCAGGGTGATGAACCGCAGCAGGCCGTGGTCGCGCACGTGGTAGGACTCCTCGAACAGGTCGCCGCGCTCGATCGAGCGGCGCTCCGGGTCGGGGGAGATGTCGCGATAAGGCCCGGCCAGGAATCGTTCCGGAGAGACGGCGAACGTCTCCACCGCCGTGTCGGGGTCGATGCCTTCCGGCATGTCCACCGGCTTGCGCCAACCCGTCATCGCCCTGGCCAGCGCCGGCGTGACGAGACCGACGCCCTGGCAGACCTGCTCGTGGTTGCCCCAGCAGCGAAGCCAGGGCAGGCGGAGCCCATCCGAGTGGAACTCGAGCGCCGCCTCCTCCAGCAGGCCGGGGCGACGCGGGTAGCCCAGGTCGCGCTGGAACACGTCGCCGTCCTCGGCGCCGTCCGGCTTCCAGTAGATGTCGCCCGGCCAATCCACCCTCTGCACGCCGTCGTAACCGGGCGCGCCCGAGTCGGGCCGCACCGTGCCGCCGTCCATCAGGGCGAGGAAGCCGGCGAGCTCATTGCGCTGCGTGTTGTCAACGGCGTCGCCGGTCACGGCCGCGATTCGTGGCGCCGCGCCCGTGAGCGGACATGACTCGACGTCGTTGATCGTCCGCACCATCGCGGCGATGGCGTGCGTGCTCAGCATCTCGTGCGGCCGCTGCATCGTGATGAGCTCGCGAAAGCGCGGGTCGCGCCAGAAGCGGTTGACGAACTCGAAGCGGGCGGGCGACTGGGCGTCGATGACGTGCAGGTCGGTGAGGTGGGCGATGACCGCGATCGCCTCTCCCTTCGGGATCGCGTCCGCATCCGGCGACGCGACGAGCTCTGTGCGCACGATGTGCGGCTCGCCTGGACCTTCGACCACGGCGCGATAGCTCTTCCGCACGATCGCGCCGGGGACAAGCGTCCTCTCCGACGTGAAGGTCACGCGCCGACCGAGGCTGCTTCTTCCCTCTGCACGAGGACAGGGTCGGGGCGGAGGACGAGCCGGACCTTGGAGCCGGCCGGGTGCTCCGAGGCGGCCGCGGTCGGGAGCTGGGCGAGGACCGTGGTGTCGCCGAGGTCGACGGTGACGCGGCTCACGGCGCCAAGGAACGCGACGGCGATCACTGTGCCGACCAGCGGGCCGCCCGACCCGTCGGCGTTGCCGGCGATGCTCACCGCCTCCGGCCTGACCAGCGCGATCGCCGGCCCGTCCGGCACGTCGGGGTGGACCAGCGGGATCGTGGTACCGCGGATCTCGACCGAGCCGCCGCGCACTGTGCCCGCCATGCGGTTGGTCAGACCGACGAAGTCGGCGACGAAAGGAGTCGCCGGGCGCGAATAGACCAGCGTCGGCGGACCGAGCTGCTCGAGCTTGCCCGCCTGCATGACGCCGACGCGGTCGGCGATGGCGAGCGCCTCCTCCTGGTCGTGCGTCACGAAGAGCGTCGTGATGCCGACCTCGAGCTGGACGCGGCGGATCTCGTCGCGCAGACGCGCGCGCACCTTGGCGTCGAGCGCGGACAGCGGCTCGTCGAGAAGCAGCACCTGCGGCTGGATGGCCAGGGCGCGGGCCAGGGCCACGCGCTGCTGCTGGCCGCCGGACATCTGGTTGGCGTAGCGGTTGGCGAACCGGCCGAGGCCGACCAGCTCGAGCATCGCGAGCGCCCGCTTCTTGCGCTCGGCGGTGCCCACGCCGCGCATCTGCAGACCGAACGCGACGTTCTCCCACGCGACCATGTGCGGGAAGAGCGAGTAGGCCTGGAAAACCATGCCGATGTTCCGCTTGTTGGTCGGGAGGTCGGTCACGTCCTGCCCGGCGATGACCACCCGGCCCTCATCCGCCTGCTCGAGACCGGCGAGGAGGCGCAGCGCAGTCGTCTTGCCGCAGCCCGACGGGCCGAGGAGCGCGACCAGCTCGCCCGGCGCGAGCGTCAGCGACAGCCCGTCGAGCGCGGTGACCGTGCCGTAGCGGCGGACCAGGCTCTCGAGCCGGACCTCGACGCCGGACCTTTCGCTCATGTGACGTTGATGCTCTGGCTGGCGAGCATGGTTGCGGGCTCCTCCCGGTAGGTGCGGCGCGACCGGCCGCCGACGAAGGCGAGGATCACGAGCAGGACGAAGGCGAAGAGCAGGGAAGCGACCGCGACCGCGATCGACACGCCCGCGTTGGTCCTCCCGAGGTGGACCAGCTCGACCTGCAGGTTGTTGTAGAGGAGGTTGTTGGCGATCGTGTACTCGCCCAGCACGAGCGCCACCGAAAGGAGCGTCGCGTTGAGGATGGCGTTCGAGATGTTGGGCGTGATCACGCGCCACATCACCGCGAACCAGCTGGCGCCGAGGCTGCGCGCCGCTTCGGAGAGCGTCTTGACGTCGATCGCGCCAAGTCCGGCGTCCAGGGCCCGGTAGGCATAAGGAAGGACGAGGACGATGTAGGCCAGGGCGAGCGTCATGATCGAGTCGCTGAGGTTGGTCCCGAGCCAGATGTACATGGGGAACAGGCCCACGACCAGGACGATCGCGGGGATGGTCAGCGGCAGCAGGCTGATGAACTCCACGACCCTGTTCAAGCCGGGCAGCTTGAGGCGGACCCAGACCATGGTGGGGACGAGGAGCACCAGCATCGCGATCGAGGTGATCACCGCGAGCTCGAGCGAGGCGATGATCCCCGTCGGGTTGTCGACGGGAAGCCCGACCATCTCCTTGTAGTCGAAGATCGACTTCCAGTACTCGAGCGTGCGCGACCCGTCGTTGGCGCGGGTCGAGAACTCGACCATCGCCCCGAGCGGGACCAGGAAGTAGACGGCGGCGACGGCGAAGACGACGTAGCGAAAGAGCTGGAGCCGGAGCCAGCGCCTGCGGTGCACGCCGCGCCGGGCTAGAGCCATCGGGCGGTCCTCCGCTGCAGCAGCGAGTACAGGATCGTGACCACGGTCACGATCACGACCATCTCGATCGCGATCGCCTTGGCGAACCCGGGCTCCACGGCGCCGACCTCGCTGCTGAGGCCGTTGCTGATCTGCTGCGCCAGCACCGGCGCGCCCTGGTTGATGAGCGCGTTGGCGGTGGCGTAGGCGGAGAAGGCGTTGGCGAACAGCAGCAGCAACCCGCCGAGGAAGGCGGGAAACAGGAGTGGCCCGGCGACGTGTCGCCAGTAGTGCCAGGTGCTGCCGCCCAGGCTCTCCGTCGCCTCGCGCCACTGCGGCTTGACCCCGTCGAGCGCGGGCAGGAAGACCAGGACCATCAGCGGGATCTGGAAGTAGAGGTAGACCACGATCAGGCCGGGGGTGTCGAACAGCCACAGGCTCTTGCCGTAGTAGTCGAATCCGTGCGCCTGGAAAAAGAGATAGACGAAGCCCGCGGGTCCGATGCTGGCGATGAACGCAAACGCGAGCGTCACGCCGCCGAACTGGGCGAGGACGCCCGACGCCGACACGAGCATCCGCCGGAGCAGGCCACCCGGATTGCCGGTCGCGATTGCGTACGCGAGGAGCGCGCCGAGCACGGCGCCGAAAACCGCCGTCACGGCGGAGACGACGGTCGTCGTGACCGTCGCGGAGACGACGTACGACCGGGACAGGTGGGCGAAGTTGTCGAGGGTGAACGAGTTGTTGGCGTCGAAGAAGGCGCCGAGGGCGATGATCGCCGTCGGGAGGGCGAGGAACAGGCCGACGTAGACGAAAAACGGCAAGGCCCCGACCCAGTCGAGGGAGAACCGCCGGCCGCCCAACAGTGGGCGGCCGACGTTCGTCGTTACAGCCGGAGTCCCGGCGGTCGTCAAGAAATGGCCTTGAGCCAGTTGGCGACGAGGTAGTTCTTCGCCGCGGTGGCCTGCGCGTCGCTCATGAACTGCGGCGTGCCGTTGACCGGAGGCAGAGCCGAGGCGGCCGACGCGTCGACGGTCCCGGCCTTGGTCATGGCCGCCTGCCGGACCGGCCGCGCCAGTCCCTGGAGCCAGATGTTCTGGCCGTCGTCGGAGTAGAGGAACTCCTCCCACAGCCGCGCGGCGGCGGGGTGCGGAGCGTTCTTGTTGATCGCCTGGGCGTAATAGCCGCCGAGGACGGCGTTGCCCGGCACGAAGACCTTCCACGAGGGCACGTCCTTGCCGTGCGCCGCGGAGAGGTAGTCCCAGTCGAAGACCACCGGCGTCGTCCCGTTCTTCACGGTCGCCGTGGTGGCCTGCGTCTTGGAGAAGTTGCCGGCGACCTTCAGGCGGTGGAAGAAGTCCACGCCCTGCTTGATGTCGTCGAGCGAGCCGCCTTCCGCGAGGTTGGCCATCATCACGCCGTTCAGCGCCGCGTTGGCCTTGGTCGGGTCGCCGTTGAGCGCGACCTTGCCCTTGAACTCAGGCTTGAACAGGTCGTCGATCGAGGTGATCGTCGGCACCTTGCTCGAGTCGTAGCCGATCGACATGAAGCCGCCGTAGTCCTGGACCCACACCCCGGTCGGCTCCTTCTGGCTGTCGAGGATGTCGGTCCACGTCGTGACCTTGTAGGGGGCGAACAGGTTCGTGTTCGCCAGGGCCACCGCCATGCCGACGTCGAGGACGTCCGGCGCGCGGCTCGTCGTGCCCAGCTGGTTGACAGCGTTCACCTCGTCCTGGCTCGAGCCGTCGGGGTTGTCGGAGGTGATCTGGATGCCGTACTTCGCGGCGAAGGTGTCCAGCTCCTTGCCGTAGTTCGCCCAGTCGCGAGGCAGCGCGATGACGTTGAGCTTGCCCTCGGCCTTGGCCGCTGCCACCAGCGCCGACATGCCGCCGCAGTCGGCGGCCGCCTTGGCGGTCTTGGCGGTCGACTCGCTGCAGGCGGTCGTCCCTCCTCCACCTCCGGAGCTGCCGCAGGCAGCAACCACGAACAGGGCCACCACGGCCAGGCCGAGGCGGCGCGTCAGACTACCCAATCTCATCCTTTCGTCTTCCCCTCCATGTACCGGCCGGGCACCGGCTGCCACTGAAACACGGCCAATGATGGCCCCAGCCCGCCCATGTTGCAAGGACAGAGTTCAAGCCTGGGGTTGATTTCAGTTAGGCAGCGGTTAATTCGTTCTGTAGGTCACGTTTCAGCTCGCTTGCCGCGGTAGCCCAGCCTCCGGGAGAGGTCCGCCGCCCCCTCGGCCGTCAGACGCTCGAGCTTCGCGGCCGTGCGGACCCGGTGCGAGGGCCCGGAGACGTCGAGGGCGGCGACGACGTCGCCCGCCGGGCCGAAGACCGGGGCGGCGATCGCATCCAGCCCGACCTCCAGCTCCTCGTGGGTCCGGGCCAGCCCGGAGGCGCGCACCTCCTCGAGCTGGGCCGCCAGCCTGGTCCGGTCGGTGATCGTCTGCGGGGTCACGCGGTCGAGCGGGAGGCCGAGCAGGCGCTCCCGGACGGCGTCCGAGGCGAAGGCGAGGATCGCCTTGCCCGAGGCCGTGCAGTGCAACGGGTAGCGGCCCCCGAGCCAGTTGACGCTGACCACGGAGGTCGAGGCGATGGCCTGCTCGATCGGGACGATCACGTCGCCCAGGAGGACGTCGAGGGTCGCGGTCTCGCCGGCCGCGGTGGCCAGGCGCTCGCACACCGGCCTGGCCACGAAGCGCAGGTCGAACTCGCCGGTGACGACGCTCGCCAGCTGGGGCAGGCGGCGACCAAGCCGGTAGCGGGCGGTGCGGGGGTCGCGCTCGACCAGGCCGTGCCGCTCCAGCGTGCCCAGCAGCCGGAGGGCGGTCGAGCGGTGGACGCGCAGCTCGCGGGCGACCTCGGCGCCGGTGCGCCCGCCGGCGGCGGCGAGCAGGTCCAGGATGGAGATCGCGCGGTCGACCGAGCGAACGGCGGCGGCGCCTTCGTCGCCGACGTCGTTGCTCATGACGCAACATTATCCATTCCGCGCAACGGCAGGATAGGATGGAACGGTGAGCCGCGAGGAGGAGATCCGCGCCGGCCTGTTCGAGCACACGCTGTACGGCCACGCGCCCGAGGTCAAGGCCCTGACCGAGGAGGGGCTGAGCCTGGGCATGGACCCCATGGACATCCTCTTCAAGGCCCTGATCCCCTCTCTCGAAGAGGTCGGGCGGCGCTTCGAGAAGGGCGACTTCTTCGTCCCCGAGATGCTGATCGCCGCCCGGGCCATGCAGGGCGCGCTCGTGATCCTGCGGCCGCTCATCGCCGAGACCGGCGCCAAGCCGGTGGGCCGCTACGTCATCGGCACGGTCAAGGGCGACATCCACGACATCGGCAAGAACCTGGTCGTGATCATGCTCGAGGGGGCGGGCTTCGAGGTCTTCGACCTCGGGGTCAACACGGCCCCGGAGAAGTTCGTCGAGGCGGTGCAGCAGCACGAGCCGGACATCGTCGGCTTCTCCGCGTTTCTCACCACCACCATGCCGATGTTCAAGGCGAACATCGACGCGCTGACGAAGGCGGGGCTGCGCGAGAAGGTTCACGTCGCCGTCGGCGGCGCGCCGGTGACGCAGGAGTACGCGAAGCACGTCGGCGCGGACAGCTACGCGCCGGACGCGTCGATCGCGACGCGCATGGCCAAGAACGTGGTCGGCGCGCGGGGCGGCGGGTCAGCCGCCCTCGAGCAGGCGGTGATGAAGATCGACGAGACGCTCCGCAAGGGCTAGCGTCTGATGGAGACCGTTCTCTCCTCGCGGGCTCGCGAGGTCGTCATCTCCGGCGAGCGTCCCTTCGTCATCATCGGCGAACGCATCAACCCGACCGGACGGAAGGTGCTCGCCGCGGAGATGAAGGACGGCGTGATGGACCGCGTGCGCTCGGACGCGGTGGCGCAGACCCAGGCCGGCGCCCACGTGCTCGACGTCAACGCCGGCATCCCGGCCATTGACGAGCCGGCGCTCCTGGTCGCCGCGATCAGGGCGGTGATGGAGGTCAGCGACCTGCCGATCTGCATCGACTCGTCGATCATCGAGGCGCTCGAGGCGGGGCTATCCGCCTACGAAGGCAAGGCGCTGGTCAACTCCGTCACGGCGGAGGAGGAGCGCATGGAGCGCATCCTGCCCCTGGTCAAGAAGCACGGGGCGGCGGTGATCGGCATGGCCAACGACGAGACCGGGATCACGATGGTGCCGACGGAACGCCTCGAACTGGCCCGACGGATCGTCGAGCGGGCGATGGACCACGGCATCCCGAAAGAGGACGTGATCATCGACCCCATCGCGATGACCGTGGCGGCAGACCCGACCTGCGGCCTGGTGACCCTCGAGACCATGCGCCTGATCCGCGACGAGCTCGGCAACAACATGACCTGCGGCGCCTCCAACGTGTCGTTCGGGCTCCCCGACCGCCCGGCGGTCAACGCCGCTTTCCTGCCCCTGGCGATGAACGCCGGGCTGACCTGCGCGATCACGAACCCGCTCGAGGCCCAGGTGCGGCGCGCCATCCTCGCCGGCGACCTGCTGCTGGGTCACGACGAGTACGCGATGCGCTGGATCGCCAGCTTTCGCCAGGAGCAGGCGAAGGCGGCGGCGAAATGATCGCGCGCAAGCTCGAGGTCAACTATCTGCCGTTCGACCGGACGACCCGGGTCCCGGCCGGCACCACCGTCTTCAGCGCCGCGCACTGGATCGGCCTGCCCATCGACTCGACCTGCGGCGGCCGTGGCACCTGCGGCAAATGCAAGGTGCGCATCGTCCGCGGGTTGACGGAGGCCGAAACCGCCGATCACCGGCAGCTGCGGCCGCAGGAGATCGCCGACGGGTGGCGGCTTTCCTGCCAGGCGCGGATCTACGAGGACATGACGTGCGAGGTCCCGCAGCTGCTGCGCGTGCCCAAGGCGGCGACCATGGGCCTCGGACGACTCGTCATCCTCGACCCCAACGTCCGCAAGGTGTACCTCGAGCTCGAGGAGCCATCGCTCCACGACCAGCGAAGCGACATCGCTCGCCTGCGCGACGCGCTGACCAAAGAGGGGCACGACTTGGTCGCCGGCGTGGCCGTGCTGCGCGCGCTGCCGCAGGTCTTTCGCGACGCGGGATTCAAGGTCACCGCGGTGCTCGCCGGCGACCACCTGGTCGCGGTCGAGCGCGGCGACACGACCGGTGACTGCTACGGGGTCGCCTTCGACGTCGGCACGACGACGCTCGTCGGCACGCTCATGAACCTCCGCACCGGCATGGCGGCGTCGGTGCTGTCGACGCTCAACGGCCAGGCGCCTTTCGGCGCCGACGTCATCTCGCGCATCAGCCACGGCATGAACGGACCCGAGGCGATCGACGAGCTCCAGCAGGCCGTGGTGACCACGATGAACTCGATCCTGGACGAGCTGTACCGCGAGACGGGCGTCACGCCGGCGCAGACCTACGAGGCGGTCGTCGTCGGCAACGTCACCATGCTGCACCTCTTGCTCGGCGTCGACCCGAGCCCGCTCTCGATGTCACCGTTCACGCCGGCGTTCATGGACGAGCTGAGCGTCGAGGCGCGGGACGTCGGTCTGCGGATACATCCCCACGGCTACGTGCAGACGCTGCCCGCGCTCGGCGCCTACGTCGGCGCGGACATCGTCGCGGGCGTGCTCGCCACCAACGTCGTGCGCGAGGACAGGGTGCGCGTCTTCGTCGACGTCGGGACGAACGGCGAGATCGTGCTCGGCAGCGCGCAGCGCGCGCTGGCCACCGCCGCGCCGGCGGGCCCCGCGTTCGAAGGCAGCCAGATCAAGTGTGGGATGCGCGCCACCGCCGGCGCGATCGAGGGCGTCACGCTGGGCGACCGCGTCGACCTGCAGATCATCGGCGGCGACGTCGCCGCGGAGGGTATCTGCGGCTCGGGCCTGGTCGATGCCGTGGCGCAGCTGCTGCTCGCCGGCCTGCTCGACCATTCGGGCCGCCTGCGGACTGCAGCCGACGTCCCGGACCATCCGCTGCGGGAGCGGCTGATCGAGGTCGACGGCGTGCGCGCGTTCCTGCTCGCCGACGGCGTGTACCTGTCGCAGCGGGACATCCGGGAGCTGCAGTTCGCCAAGGGCTCGATCGCGACCGGGATCAAGGTCCTGATGGACATCCTCGGCGTCCGCGCAGAAGACCTCCATGAGATCCTGCTCGCCGGCTCGTTCGGGTCCTACCTGAACCCGGAGAGCGCGAAGATCATCGGCCTCGTGCCGCCGGTCGACGTCGACCGGATCATCGCGGTCGGCAACTCCGCCGGGGAGGGCGCGAAGATCGCCCTGCTCTCCTACCGGGAGCGGCAGGTCGCCTTCGAGCTGCCGTCGCGCATCGAGTACGTCGAGCTGTCGGGAAGGTCGGACTTCAACGACTCGTTCATCTCGGTGCTCGGCTTTCCAGTGCTGGAGCGCGTCTCGTGAGCGGCACCGCGCTCGTCATCTGCGGCGCTCTCGGGCGCGAGGTGAAGCAGATCGTCGACAGGCGCGGCTGGGACGTCGACGTCTATGGCGTCTCCGCCCTGCTGCATCTCTACCCGTCGCGGATCGTCGACGAGCTGCGGAAGAGGCTGCACGACCTGCGCCCGCGCTACGACAACCTGGTCGTGGTCTACGGCGACTGCGGCACCACCGGCCGCCTGGAACCGATCCTCGAGGAGTTCGGCGCGGCGCGCCTCCGCGGCCCGCACTGCTACGAGATGTTCGCCGGCGAGGAGCGCTTCGCCAGGATCGCCGAGGAGCGGCCGGCGACGTTCTTCCTCACCGACTGGCTCGTCCGCAACTTCGAGCGTGCCGTCATCAGGGGCCTGGGCCTCGACCGCCACCCCGACCTCAAGCCGATGCTGTTCGCCAACTACGAGTCGATCCTCTATCTGCGCCAGGCGCCGAACCCTCGCCTGGCGGAGAAGGCGCAAGAGATCGCCGCCTACCTGGGATTGGCGCTGGAGATCGAGGACGTCGGCCTCGGGGAACTCGAAGAGCGGCTCGCCGCGTTAGTGGAATCGTGATTTGGCGAAATACCAGGTGATGTTCTGGAAGCACATCCCCTCCCAGGTGAAGGCGTGGGAGGGCGACGTCCAGTCGAAGCGCATGCTGCCCGACTACTTCCAGGCCGCGATCGACGCCTACGCCATGAAGGACGGCTCGACCGACATGGACGCTTACCTTGCCGGCTGGCAGTGGGGACAGGTCGAGGAGCGGGACGGCTCCCCGGAGGAGGTCGTGGCGGCGCTGGTCGAGGAGCTGACCGCGGCCAATCCCCGCGCCACTTTGCTGAACCCGACATGAACGAGACGATCCTCGACGACCTCGTCAGCAGCCAGCAGCTGGTCATCGCCATGCTGCGCGTGTCGGTCGAGGATCCGTCGGCGCGCGTCGGCGCCTGGGACCTGCGCGACATCGCGGCCCACCTCGCCGCCACCGAGCGCGACTGCTACGTGCCGCGCATCCGCGCCATCGCCGCGGGTGAGAACCCGACGTTCGGCGTCTTCACGAACGACGACACGGACTTCAGCGGGATCCACCTCGAGGACGCGCTCGACGAGTGGACCGCGACCCGCCTGATGCTGATCGGCTTCGTGAGGACGCTGGACGCGGATCAGCGGACGGTTCTGAAGGGACGCCATGACCCGTACGGGGACGTGACGGTCGATCGCTATCTGGAGATCGCTCTGAAGCACGACCGCGATCACCTACGAGGCTTAGAGAGGCTTGCCGGCGAACTGACGCGCTGACCTCGCGCACCAGGCGCTGGGCTTCGGCCCGGCGCCCGTCCTGCAGTCCCGACGTGAGGTTGACCTGGACGAGCAAGGCGGCGACGGTCACGGCGGAGTGGGCGATGATGGCCGCGGCGACCGCGTCCGCGCGCAGGTTCTGGTTGCCGTGCGTCTCCAGCTCATGGGCGAGCTCGACGACGGCGGCGGCGGTGCGCGCGATGGCGAGGGGCACATCGATCGTCCGGTCCCGCGCCGCTTCGATGTCTTTGCCGGAGCGGACCGCGGCCAGGAACTCGTTGAATGCGACCGCGTCCTGCTCGATCAGGTCCTCGGCGAGCAGGCGCGCCTCCTCAGCCTGCTTGTGTGCGGCCGCGGCTCCAGCCCACGATTCGGAGCGGACCGCGACCTTCTGCAGCAGCGCGGCCGAAGCGGCCAGCGTGGCGGCGGCGGCCGAGCCGCTCGCCGGTGCCGGGGCGCCGGACGCGATCTGGCTCAGCAGGTAGCCAAACCGGGCGCGGGCCCTGGCCTCAGGACTCCCCAATCTCTCCCTTGCGTCTCTTGACGAACTCCTGCAGCTCCTCGTCCATGCCCGGGTCGATGCCGGGGTCGGGGTACTCCGCCAGCAGCTGCTTCCAGCGCTCAGCCGCGACGACGTCCGCCGTGCGCGAGCCGAAGCGCTGCCAGCGGTCGTAGTTCTCCGTCGACGACACCCAGGGGCGGTAGAAGCCGGTGCGGTAGTGGCGCATCGTGTGCTCGGCGCCGAGGAAGTGGCCGCCCGGCCCGACCTCGCGCAGGGCGTCCATCGCCAGTCCCTCGTCGTCCACCGGCATGCCGTGGTGGAGCATCCACTCGAACATGCGCAGCTGCTCCACGTCGATGATGAACTTCTCGTAGGACGCGAGCAGCGCGCTCTCGAGCCAGCCCGCGGCGTGGAGGACGAAGTTGACGCGGCCGAGGATTGTCGGCCACATGCACATCATCGACTCGTACGCCGCCTGCGCGTCGGGCGACTTCGACGAGGTCAGCGCGCCGCCGCCGCGGAAGGGAAGGTTGTAGCGCCGCGCCATCTGGGCGCTCGCGAGGATGCCCATCGCCGACTCGGGCGTGCCGAAGGCCGGGCTTCCCGACTGCATGTCCGTGTTGGTCAGGAACGAGCCGTACACGCTCGGCGTGCCTGGGCGGATGAGCTGGACCAGGGCGATGCCCGCCAGCGCCTCCGCGGTCTGCTGCGCCACCGTCCCGGCGAGGCCCATCGGCGACATCGCGCCCGCCATGAGGAAGGGCGTGACGATGACCGGCTGGGCCGCCTCCGAGTACTCGAGCAGGGCGCCGAGCATGCGGTCGTCGTAGCGCAGCGGGCTGTTCACGTTGATCAGGCTGACGACGGCCGGCGTCTTCTCGATGCTCTCCCGGCCGCCGCACGCGATCGCGGCCATCTCGACCGTGTCACGCGCGTTCTCGGCCGAGATGACGCTGCCCATGAACGGCTTGTCCGTCCAGCGGACATGGGAGTAGACCATGTCCAGGTGCCGCGTGCCCAGGGGCAGGTCCTCGGGCTCGACGGTGGTGCCGCCGGCGCAGTGGATCTGCTCCACCGCCTGGGCCATCTTGTCGAAGTTGGTGAAGTCCTCGATCGTCGCGCCGCGCCGGCCGCGCTCGAGGTCGGTGACGAAGGGTGGGCCGTAGACCGGCGCCGTGACCACATGGTCGCCGCCCAGGACGACGTTGCGCTTGGAGTTGCGCGCCTGGAGCTCGAAAGTGGCGGGCGTCTTGCGGACGTGCTCGAGGACGAAGTCGGGGTCGAACCGGACGCGGTTCTCGTCGACCTTCATCCCCGCCTTCTTGAAGAGTTCGCGGGCCCGCTCGTGGAGAAAGTCGACGCCGATCTCCTGGAGGATGGTCATGGCCTGCCCGTGGACGGTCTCGACCTCCTCCGGGGAAAGCCAGTCGTAGGGCTTGAGGGGGTTCTTCCACATCGGCAAGCTCAAGTTTGACCGAGGCTGACGCTGTGGTAACGTAGGCGCTGCCCGTTGGGGCGCTCGGTCCTCGCAGAGGACCCTACCTAACCTGACTTGACCCTCATCACACGTCTCGCCCGCACCACCCTCAGGCGTCGCCCGGCATGAGCACGCCCATCCCGGCCAAACCGGAGGGTGCGCCAGTGATTTCGCCTGGGACCCTGCCCGGCGACGTCCTGCCGCTCTGGAACCCCGACATCCCCGGGGAGGAGATCCAGGCCGGCCGCCTGGGCATTCGGGTCCGCCCCGGCACGCCCGCCGCGGCCAAGGTGACAGCGCTGGAGGCCGCCGGCGGCGCCGAGCTCCTGCGTCAGGTGCTGGAGGAGCAGAAGCTCATCGACGGCACCTACACCGTCGTCAAGCCGGAGAAGCCGCTCGAGTTCATCGGCCAGGTCAGCTCGACGCTGCTGACGGGCAAGCTCGGCCGGACCCCGATGGGCCTGGCCCTGGAGATCACCGACTGGCAGGAGCTCGAGGGAACCCTCGAGATGGAGAAGAACCGCTTGCGCCTCCGCTTCCAGGAGCTGCACGTGGTCAAGGAGTGGGACGGCGAGCTGGAGGGCTTCACCGCCATCGCGCTGCGCGAGCAGGCCAAGCTTTACCCGCTCCTCGACTCGACCATGCGCTTCATCGAGCACCTGCGCGACTACCGCGAGAACCTCGCCGAGGCCGCCGTCCGGCGCTACGAGGCCACCGAGCAGTGGATCGAGTGCCCCAAGTGCGAGACCGAGGTCCCGACGTCGGACGGCATCCACTGCTCGAACTGCGGCGAGGACATGCGCGGCGGCGAGTACGTGCGCGCGATCCTCCACCTGGTCGACGACGCCGACGGCCGCCTGTACCGCGGCATCGATTCGCTGACCGTCCGCTCGGCGGGCTTTCCCGAGTACCGCGGCATGTCGCTCGACCGCATCCAGGGCTCGAACCTGTGGGTCAGCTTCCGCCGGTACGACCCGCTGCCCGACGAGGGCATAGTCCTCCCGACCGCCAGCGTCGAGATGTTCGAGGCCCAGCGATCGTGCATCCGCCAGCTCCAGATCGGCAGCCCCCGCACCGGCTCGCTGGCCGCCGAGCTCGTCGATCCCGGCTGGCTGGGCACGCCTCCGCGCGTGCCACTGGACGGCAAGCGCGCCCACCACCTACCGGACCCGAACGAGGAGCAGGCCGAGGCGGTGGCCCGCGTCATGGGCATGCGTCCCGGCCAGCTGTACCTCATCCAGGGGCCGCCTGGGACCGGCAAGACGACGGCGATCGTGGAATCGATCCGGCGCATCCTGGGCCGCAACCCCAACGCGTCCATCCTTCTCTCCTCGCACTCCAACGACGCCGTCGACACCGGGCAGGAACGCCTGCTCGGCTTCTCCCACGTGCGCCAGGCGCGCATCGCCGAGCCGGGCAAGGTGCCGCGCCGCCTGCGGCCGACCCTCGTCGAGGGCGATGACCTCGAGCCGTACAACCTCGTCGCCGGCACCGTCAACCGCCTGACCATCGATTCACGGCTGCGTTTCAAGGTCTTCGACTGGCTGATCCTCGACGAGGCCAACAAGGTGCGCGCCAACGAGGCGCTGGCGGTGATGCCTCTGGCCAAGCGCTGGGTGATGATCGGCGACCTCAACCAGCTGCCACCGGTGATGGAGGACGCGGCCGCGACCTTCACCATCAAGCAGCCGCTGGACGAGCTCGTTCGCGACGACAGCTTCTACGGCTGGGTCTGGGACAAGGTGCCGGCCGGGTCGCGCATCATGCTGCCGCGCCAGTACCGCATGCGCGAGCCCATCGGCCGCGTCGTGTCCGACCTCTTCTACGACGGCAAGCTCATCCACGAGGCACCGCACCCGCGCATGCCGCTGCCCTGGCCTTTCGACCGCGAGCTCGTGTGGGTGGACACCGGCGCGCAGGAGGAGTACCGCGACGCGCAGCGCTCGGTCGCGAACGAGTTCGAGGTCGCGCTCTGCAAGGACATCACCTCGATCATTCGCCGCCGCGTGCGCAAGGCGAAGCTCGCCGTGATCGCGATGTACAACTCGCAGGTCAACCGGCTGCAGGGCGCGCTGAAGGGCATCGTCCCCCCGGACGACATCGAGTCCGTCGACGCGTTCGAGGGTCGGGAGTCGGACGGCGTGATCCTCTCCCTCGTCCGCTCCAACGAGCGCGCGGCCATCGGCTTCCTGAACGACCCGAACCGCGTCAACGTCGCCATCTCGCGCGCCAAGAAGCTGCTCGTGATCGTCGGCGACTCCAAGACCGTCATCGGCGGTGCGCCCGAGCTCTTCGGACCGCTCTTCGAGCACTGCAAGGATGAGGGCCTTGTCGCCGGCGTCGGGGCGGTCGTGACCGCGTGCCAGCGCGTCGGCATCCGCTCCCAGGTCCAGCGCCTGTCACGTCCGCACCGGGGCGACCGGCGGGCTCGCCGGCGCCGCCGCGGGCAGCGCCCCGTCGACGGCGAGACTGCGATCTCCCCGAACGGCTCGGAGCCGGTCCAGGCGGAGGCCGATTCGGGGCCGAACGGGGCTCCGGAGCCGGCCCCGGTGGAATCGCCTACGGAGGCTGAATAACCGGAGCCGCTCGCTAAGCTCTTGGGCGCCATGAGCGAGCAGTGCGTCTTCTGCGACATCGTCCACGGGACGTCCCCGGCGAGCCTCGTCTACCAGGACGACACGGTCGTGGCCTTCATGGACATCCAGCCGATCACGCAGGGCCACATGCTCGTGCTGCCACGTGAGCACGCCGTGCTGATGACGGACCTCAACGAGCCGGCGGCGATGCGCACGTTCAAGATCGCGCGCCGGCTCGCCGCGGTGGCGCGCCATACGCTTGGGGCGAGCGGCATCAACATCCTGGTCATGGACGGCGAGGCCGCGTACCAGGACGTGCCTCACTTCCATGTCCACGTCATCCCGCGCTACCCGGGCGACGGGTTCGGCCTGACGTTTCCGCCGACGTACGAGAAGGCGCCGGCGCGGGCTCAGCTCGACGCGATCGCGGCGGCGCTTCGCCAGGTGTCGATGCCGGCGACGGCCTGACCCGTCGATAGTCCGGACTGACGCGCGGTTCGGCGCCCCAAAACGGTCGATAGTCCGGACTAACGCGCAGTGGCGCCGCTACTTCGTGACGGTCACCTGGAGCGAGTAGACGGCGACAAACATCGGGCACGCCGCACCCGGCGGACACTTCGGCGAAGCGGTCGACGTGACGTCGACCGTCCCCGGCTTCAGGCCCACGAACGCCGCCAGCGTGACGCCGATGGCGGCGGTGGCGGCGGGATCGACTGCCGGCGCGAGCACGCTGCGATCGCTGGAGGCGGGGTGCGTCCAGTTGTTCATGCCGTTGGGCGCGTGCAGCGCCACCTCGAGCCTCTGCCCCACGTGAAGGGTCGCCGTGTGGTCCTGCTCGGTGACGGTGACCTGCTCCGAGGGAGTCGGTGACGGATTGGAGCCGGCGCCGGTGCCCGTCGCGCCGCAGGCGCACACAAGCAGGGCGATCGCAGCCACAAACAGACGATTCTTCATCTCAGTAGCCGAAACGCGCGAGGCATCGTTGGGGTAACTCGTGACGCTAGGATTCTCGGCTCGTGTCTAGGTTCGCGTCCGCGATCGTCGCCCTGGCGCTGCTGGCCGCCTGCAGCGGCGGCAACAAGGTCGCCTCGGTCCAGCATTCGCCTTCTCCGGTCGCGGGTGGGCTGATGCAGGGGCTGATCGCTTACGCCGGTGACGCCGGCATCGGCGTGCTCGACCCGGACACGGGCAAGTCCACGCTCGTGGCGCCCTTGCCGCCGGGCGCGTTTCGCGTCAACGGACCGGTGTGGGGCCCGGCGCCAGGCATCGACCACCCGGTGATCTACTTCACCGTCCACGACGACCGCCCTGCGGAGAGGCGCAACACGGCCGGCGTGGTGCCGTACGACTGGATCTTCAGGGTCGACCCGTTCAGCGGCACGATCGCACCCGTCGCGGCCTCGCTCGACCAGGTGAGCGAGGGCCCGATCGGCCTCGTCGCCAACTCCCGCTACCTCGCCCTGACGGTCGGGTGCTGCGCCACCTACGAGGTCGACGCGCTCGACCTGACGCAGGCGTCGGCGCCGATCAAGGTGCTGGCGCGGCCGCCCGACCAGACCGCGTTCTTCACCGAGGGCATGGCGCCGGGTGATTCGAGCCTGGTCGCCGTGCGGGCGTTCGGCACCGGCGCGTGGTACTGGCTCAACGCCGAGGCGGGGATGGTGCATCCGTTCCCGCTCAAGCTGGGCCAGGACGACGGCCCGATCGCGATCAGCCCAGACGGGACGTTGGCGGCCATCGCGCTTCCCAGCCAGGGGGCGTTGATCGAGCCGATCAACAGCTCGCTGCCTCTCGAGAGTCCGAGCGCGACGGCGCCGGCATCGGCGACGCCAACACCCACGCCGACCTCGAAACCATCTTCCCCACCAAGCCCGACGGCGCCCAAGAAGGTGAACTCGAAGCTGCTGCACCCCGACGGGCTGGCGTGGAGCCCGGACGCGAAGCGGCTCGGGCTGGCGGTGAACGGCGAGGTCGAGCTCTACGACGCGGCGGCGCCGGACGGCCCGCCGGCGACGAAGTATCTCGGCGGCAAGGGCGTCGTCGGTCTCTCGTGGTCGCGCCCGCTGCCGTTCCTGACCCTGGCGGACGTCAAGCCCAGCCCGGGCCCGCAGGCCACCGTCGATGCCCTGCTGGCGGCGACGAAACTGCCCACGGCCGCCGACACGCCGGCCAACCGCCCGCTGACCCAGGTCTACCTGTGGGAGTTCGATTCGAGCAAGACGTCGCCGATCGAGACCATCACCGACGCGACGCAGGACGTGCTGGCGAAGTACCCGCCGCTGGCGGCGGGCGTCGTGTATCACCACTGGGCGCCGAGCGCGACGTGGGCGCTGCTCGGCGGCTGCTACCGCTATCGCGTGGTGGTCACAGGCAGCATCCCGCCGGTCGCGACCACGTTTGGGCTGGCGAGCAACGCGCCGTGCTCGGCCAGGCCGTCCCCGAGCACGTCACCGAGCGCCACGCCCAAGCCCTCCTAGCATCTACGGCATGGCCCTGGATTTCCTGAAAAGCCATGCCGAGTCCCAGCCGGACAAGCCGGCGGTGATCTGCGCCGGCGACGTCGTCGACTTCGCCACCCTGAACCGGCGCGCGAGCCGCGTCGCCAACGCGGTGACCAGGCTCGGCTGCCACGAGGGCGATCGCGCGGCGTGGATGTCGTTCAACTCCATCGCCGGCGCCGAGATCGCCAACGGGCTGCGCCGCGCCGGCGTCGTGATCGTGCCGGTGAACTACCGCCTGCGCGACGCCGAGATCGCGTACGTGCTGAACGATTCCCAAGCGCGGGTGGTTTTCGCCGGCCCCGACCACGTCGAGGCGATGGCCGCCGCCGTGCCCGCGATACGTGGCGACGTGCGCTTCGTCGCGGTGGGCGACCACGTGCCGGGCGGCTGGATCTCCTACAGCGACCTGACGGCCGCCGCTTCGGAGGAATTCGATGCGGTCGGCGACGGCCTCGGGCCGTCGATGATCTACACCTCGGGCACGACCGGGAACCCGAAGGGCGCGTGGCGGCCGCGCGGCGTCGACATCGCCAACGTGCTCCAGGTCATCTCGATCTTCGAGCTCTCACAGGACGACGTCCACCTCATGTGCGGCCCCGGCTACCACAGCGGCGTGTCGTTCTTCTCTGTGCTCCACCAGGTCCTCGGCGCCAGCATCGTCATGCAGCCGAAGTTCGAGGCTGACAGCGCCCTCGACCTGATCGAGCGACATCGCGTGACGACGAGCTTCATGGCCCCCACGCTGCTGCAGCGCCTGGTCGACGCGCAGACAAAGCGCCCGCGTGACACGTCGTCACTCAGGGCGTTGATCCTGGGCGCCGCGCCGTGTCCTCATGCGCTCAAGGCGCGCGCCGAAGCCGCCTTTGGGCGCGTGCTGTGGGAGTTCTACGGCGCGACCGAAACAGGGATCAACACAGTGCTGCGACCCGAGGACCAGCTGCGCAAACCGGGCTCTTGCGGCACCGCGGTGCCCGGGCAGGAGATCCGGCTCGTCCGCGAAGACGGGAGCGAGGCGGAGATCGGCGAGCCCGGCGAGTTCATGGTCCGCAACAGCTGGCAGGCCGAATACTTCAACAGGCCCGACGCCACGAGCCGCAGCATGCACGATGGGTTCTTCTCGGTCGGGGACGTCGCCTATCGCGACGAGGAGGGCTACTACTACATCTGCGACCGCCGGATCGACATGATCGTGTCGGGTGGCGTGAACATCTACCCCGCCGAGGTCGAGGCGGTGCTGCACGCGCACCCCGCGGTCATGGACGCCGCCGTCATCGGCGTGCCCGACGACGAGTGGGGCGAATCCGTGAAGGCGGTGGTGCAGCTGCGGCCCGACACGCGAGCGAGCGCGGAAGAGCTGGTCGCGTTCTGCGCCGAGAGGCTCGCGGGCTACAAGAAGCCGCGCACGGTCGACTTCGTCGACGAGCTGCCGCGCGACGCGGCGGGCAAGCTGCTCAAACGCAAGCTCCGGGACGCCTACTGGACGAGCGCCGGGCGCAAGATTTGAGCGTCTCCTTCGACCGGGCCGCGGGTTACTACGACCAGACCCGAAGCCTCCCCGAAAAGGTGATGGCGCAGTTGGTGCCGATGCTCATCGCCGAGCTGCCGGCGGGCACTTGCCTCGAGATCGGCGTCGGCACCGGCCGGATCGCAATGCCGTTGATGCTGCGCGGGGTCGACGTGGTGGGCGTCGACATCGCGCTCGAGATGCTTCGCCTGCTGCTGTCGAAGAGCCGGGCCGCAAGGCTCGCGCTCGCCGACGCGACGCGCCTGCCGTTTCGCGACCGAACCTTCAAGTCAGCGATTGCGTCTCACGTCCTCCATCTGATCCCAGGGTGGAAGGTCGCCCTCGACGAGCTCACCCGCGTGGTGGCGCCGGGCGGGGTGATCCTCGCCTCGCGCAGCGCCGACACGAAGGCGGTGTGGCATCGCGCGGTCCGGCGCCGCTTCTTCGTCGAGGCGGGCGATCCGCCCTGGCCTCCCGGAATCGATCGGATCGAGCAGCTCGACGAAGAGATGGAGGCGCGCGGCGCCACGGTTCGCCGCCTCGGCGACGTGCACAACGAGGAGCAGGTCAGCATCGACGACCTCCTGGCGGCGCTGGCAAAAGGGGTCTGGTCGGCTTGCTGGTCGATCGACGAACCGACGCGCTTGCGCGCCGCGGCGGCGACGCGGGAGTGGGCGGCCGGCGAGTTCGGCGACCTCCGGGCGAGGCGGCCGACCCGGCACGAGTCAGACTGGCGCGCCTACGCCTTACCCGAGTAGGGGAAGGACGAACTCCAGGGAGCGGCTCACCCGGCCGAGCGGGCGGTCGTCCCGCGAGGCGAGCCTGGTCTCCTGCTCGAGCGTGTACCAGCCTCGGTACTTCGTCGCGCGCAGCGCCTCGGTGACCCGAGACACGTCGGCTCCCCCCTCACCGGCCGCGACGTACAGTCCGCGAGCCACCGCCTCGGGGTAGTCGAGCGAGCCATCGCGCACGCGCCGGGCGACGTCCGTGTCGACGTCGTTGAGGTGGACGTGCTGGATGCGGCCGTGGGTGAGCTCGATCACCTCGACCGGGTCCGCGCCGGCGATGACCAGGTGGGCGACGTCGAGGCAGACGCCGGCCTCCGAGCCGACCAGCAGCCGCTCGATCTCCCGCGGACCCTGGATGATGCTGCCGAAGCGCGGCTGCACCGCGACCTTCAGGCGGTGGCGCGCGCACACGTGCTCGACCGAGCCGACGGAGTGGAGGAGGTGCGCCCACTCCGAGTTGGAGAGCGGCGTGTGGTTCGAGGCAGCCGGCCCGCGTTCCGAGATGGCCGCGAGGACCAGCGTCTCGGCGCCGATCGCCGACAGCCAGTGCGCATGGCCGTCGATGTGCGCGAGCTCTGACCCGCGGATGTCGTGGTGGTGCAGGACCGCGTGCACCTGGCCCGCAACCACCTTGAGGCGATGGCGGCGAAGCACCGCCCTCGCCTGGTCGCTGCGATCGGGGAGGAAGCGAGGCGGTCCTGCGGTGATCGCGCCTTCGCCCACTGCTGCGGCCTCCGAGAGCACCCGTTCGGCGTCGATCTGGTGACCCCAGCCGCTCGTCTCGTTGATCCCCCAGCATCCGGGGGAGAGGGCGAGCCGGTGCATCGACCGAGGCCGCCGGCCCCGGATCCCACCCCAGCTGAGACCC